>JBEIGW010000116.1:0-8890 GCA_040381655.1 Deltaproteobacteria bacterium | reverse complement strand
GATGAATCTGGTAATGGACACCAATTTCGTGATTCAGAATGTAGTCATTACCGCTTAGCTGCACCCGATACATGCCGATATTACTCGACATCACACCGGGCTTATCAGGGTTCTCGCTGTATACCTGTGGCAACGTGATAAAAGGCCCACCGTCCTCCGGCCAGCTTTTGATCCATGGCAACCTGTCAATCGAAGTCTCACATTCAAGCACGGGCAATTTATAAACTCGCTTTGGCAAGCTCATGAGCCCGGTGATTGGCGCACGCCAATACCGCCAAAAATAGCGGAGCGCATGCTCAGGATCTGCCTTAATGGCAATTGCGTCCCTGGTGGTCTTAAATGTTTTTCTGAAAATATATTTTGTGCGCTCTGCACTACCAAACATGTTACAAACCGCCGGAAAAGGCGATCCCTTAATTTTTTCAAATAAAATCGCTTTGCCACCAGCCGCATAAACTCTCCGCTGGATGGCTGCCATCTCAAGACAAGGGTCCACCTCATCCTTGACGCGCACCAACTGGCCAGTACGATCTAGATCCTCTACACAGTCTCTTGTGCTCCGGTACGACATGAGATTATCCGCCGGCTCTGACGAGCTTCATATTTTTCTTGGCAAAAAAGGTCTCCACTTTTGATCTAACATCACCGCGAAGCTCAAGAGTTCCACCCTTCATTGCGCCGCCACACCCAAAGGAACTTTGCATAACTTTAAGCATATCTCTCGCTTCAGACTCCTCGAGAGGCAAATTAAAAAGCACCGTTACTTGCTTACCACCACGGTGATTGCTCTCTAGCCTCATTTTTGTCGGACCATCCGCCTTTTTCCAAACTGAAGACGAATGAGACTCCTTCTTATGAGAGCCGGTTTCGGTCGAATAAACTAACCGTGAATCGTTCATATTTTTCCCTACGACGGCAATTGGTTATCTCTGAAAATAAAATAGACTGCAGCCACCATGCACAGGCTGCCGTACATAAAATTCTTGGTCAGAGGCACCTTCATGTAAAACACAGCAAACCCAGCAAACACAAGCATTGTAATGACCTCTTGTATAAGCTTAAGCTGACCTAAATTATAGAACTGTTGGCCAATACGGTTTGCAGGAACTTGAAAACAGTATTCAAAAAAAGCTACCCCCCAACTTATAACGATCGCCAAATACAAAGGCTTGGACTTCAGATCTTTAAGGTGACCATACCAGGCGTACGTCATGAACAAATTACTAACCAAGAGTAACGCCAAGGGCTTTAAAGCGTCGACTACCACGGGAGCTCCTTCCCCCGAAAATCAAGGTAACGACCCGAGTCTTTCACCGTAGCCTTGCTAACTACATCGATAATTCCGGACGCGGATTCTTCGGGATCAATTGGTGCCTGAGCACCACCCATAGCCGTCTTTACCCAACCAGGATGCATGGCTAGAACAGTCCACCTTGGAAACTCACGAGCAAGGCAAACGGAAAACATATTAAGCGCCGATTTACTCATGCGGTAAGCATAATAACCGCCACTCTTATTATCTGTAATCGACCCCATTAGCGACGTCATATTTACGACTTTTGGATCAGCGCTAAGTTCTAAATTGCCAACAAAACATCTAGTCATCATCATGGGACCTACCGAGTTGACCGCAAAGCTCTGCTGAACAGTATTGAAATCAAGGGCCTCTAATGGTTTGCCACTATCCTTAAGAATTCCAGCGTTATTAACTAAAACATCAATGGGGCGTCCCTCGAGTTGCTTAGCAGCAGCGGCAATAGACGTGTGATCGGCCACGTCAATTCTTACGCTATCAAATCGCTCCTTCCAGTCGCGCTTGACCTCCCAAAGATCACGCTCTCCTTCAGGATTTCTGCAAGCACCGATGACATTGTGGCCTCGACGAAGCAGTTCATTCATCATTGCCATTCCAATCCCGCGAGACACGCCGGTAATAAGCCACGTTTTTCTATTCATAAAAGCTAACCACCATCACTTCAGTTTTTATTCCTCTTCTAAACTTCTACGCTCTGCACGTTGCCTGACGGCAACACTGCGCTTACCAGCAATAAAACTTTTAGCCGGATCCACAACCCACGTCCCCTTGATCGCCTCACGACCGATGAGCATACGAAAGCCCAATTGATCCCTTGCGATGAGGGTTATTTCAATTTCGATCAATGCTCTGCCGATCTCTACAGTGGTTGAGATCACGGGTCTGAGAGTTCTTCGTCCGCCACTATCCGTCACCTGCCGCCACTCCTTGAGCGGCGCCTCACAATCGACAACTTTCCGCGTCATGCGTTGTAGAGGATGAACTTTAAAACGCACATACTCCCGACCCTGCCTTTTGATGACTGCAACGTCGTATGCATGTAGCGCTGAAGTTCTTGCGCCTGTGTCTATCTTGGCTTTGATTCGTCCTATGCCAAGCTTTGGCAAGGCAACCCATTCGCGCCATCCAACGACTGGCGTCGACGCGAAGTCCCCTTGGGATTTTGTTTTACGTCTATTTTTAAGCGATCGATTTAGCATGAGACATTCCAGACGACCTGACGAGTTTCAACCGACCTCGCCAATGATCAAATTCCAAAACACCCTAACTCTACAGCAAAAAGCGGTATCCGGAATAGCCTTATCACCTAGAATATACTTTGAAATCAGCGGGAAATCGGGATCCAGTCGGGCTCGGTGGCCTCGACGCTGGCGTCCGGCAAGTCGACTGACAAAGCAGCGTTAAACGCCGAGTCCCAAATCTTCCCTAACAACGCCGCGGCCCGTGCAATCCTTGGCGTCAGGTCACCCTTCAGCCATTGATCTTCAGGTGTTTCCTGGTTGTAGCGCCTATAAACACCGTCCACGGCGGCGAAGGAATCCGTCGCTTCCGTCCAAATTAACTTTTGTACATCCCAGCTGGATAAATCATTACTAAGCGACGACTCCAAACCACTGCGACGCTCTCCGGCGAATTTTTGCAAGGTGTCGAACAAATGATCAGCATCAATTTGGTCGACTAGGGTTGTCTCATAATACTTATGCACGCCGGGCTTATTGATCGACTGCCCATCATAATCACTTGTCGCGTGCATGGGTTGGGTCATATCACCGACATAATGTCCCATCACACCGGCTACTTGCACTGCTCGCTTAAAATCCTTAGCTTTCAGGGCAGTTATCAGCTGTTGGTAAAAATCACTAACGCGCCATATCGCTAGGCCATACTTATTGACATAGTCCTTACCAAGCTCATCTTCAGCTCGAGCAAATGGAAGCTCGGTCAACGAGGCTCCAAATCGGTTGTCACGATAGCCGTCCATTTCGAACCAATGCATGGGTCTTTCTTGCTCACGCGAATCACCACTCTTCCATTTGGTATCAGGCGTGTTTGAAAAAGCCACCACTTGGGACTGGTTTGAGCTCATAAATTTTTTTGCTTGTGGATCTGCCATCATCGAGAGGGCGACGCGGTTCACGGCTTCGTGACCCTTAAAACCCCACGCGAACGCCTGCCCAGAGAATAGGCAGCTGAAAATGATTAGGCTACGCCCAGAAATTTTTCTCATCACAACTCCCATAGTCAAACATTTGAGGTGTTTGGTAGAAACGCCGGTCCAAATTACCGGTATATATGGGTACTGATAAGGCATGCTTATCAACCGGGGCGGAGAATATTTGTCACGCCCGGACATGTCAATGATTTTATGAGGAAATCAAGAATATTTATATCTTAAATCTTCTGTTAAGAAACCACATAAAAAGGAGAACCCGATGATTTTATGCGCAATTTCCAACTAAGACGTCTTGCATCGGTGACCCGGCGAGTCGAGTGACCCACACTTTGTGCATAGATCAAGCACCTGAGTTTTTGTCTTAGTACCAGCACCCTGAGTGGCATAGCCCTGTCCAGCGTTCTGAATATTTTGCATCAATTGATCTTGGAACTTTGTAACAGCCGAAGACACCCTCTTTTTGACGATTCTATAAATCAACCAAACCACCAAAAAAGGCACAACGACCCTGCCAAGACCCATGGCCATAGGGATGAATGTACTGCGGGATGCGGCTAACATAGATGCCACGAGGACTGAAAAGGCGGCCCACTGAATTATATTCGACCGGAGGTGCCGGATTATTATTTTCATGATTAAACCCCTTTCGCTTCAAGACGCATCGACATTATCAAAGTTATCCTTGAGATGCGAGGCGCGATTGGATCGCCACGTTAGAAACCCAGCGCCACCAGTAAGCAATAACCCAAAGACCGCACCCAGAGCCCAAAGTCGCTGCCGGCCCTCTGGCACTCCCTCCACTGTTACCTTAATCTCATCACCAACCTTCAAAGGCGATTTTGAAATCCAAATGTTAAACGTCTGGAAGTCTTGAATATCCGAACCTGCCAGAATTAAATTCTGCCCGTGAATCGAAAGAAGACCCTTTGGCGTCATCACGCTAAGCTCCCCGAGATCACTTTTGACGTTGAAATTAAGATCCAAAGCACCACGTAACGCGGGTGCCAAAAATGCAAAACTGATTACATTGACCCCGGGCGAAAAAGACTTCTCAACGAAAACCCCATCGACTTCAAGCCGAAGTTCTTTGTCGACAACGCCTTCAACGGGACGAAAGTCTATGGCTTCTTTAGGTAGGAGCACGGGTACCCTGAACGTCTCGTTTGTTTGGGATCTGTTAATCACGGCAGCCACCCATGTTCCGTTCAACTGATCAAGCCCCGGCTTGACAATAATCAGCTGCTTCGGAGCAATCATAACGTCACAAAAAGCAACATGATCCCATAAAAAAGACATGAAAAAAACGGTCATCAAATTGACCAAGTGTTTCATCGCTGCGCCTCGCTAGGAACTGATACTGATTTGAGCCAGGCAAGCCGCCTTGAAATATCGACATAACGGGCCGTCAAATAACTGCGCCTCTGCGACCACTCTGTTTTTGTAATCTCTCCGGAATTGAACGCTGCCTCATCTCGTAGCCAGCGTTTTAGCAAAGCGGAGCGCCGTAATTCTAGCTCATCCAAGCCGTCCGATACAGACGCATCCTGAAGTAACCCTCCAGCACCAGAAAAAAAAGGACTTAGTACAGCCGATAGAATGACTAAAATCAGGACCGAACATAGGATGATTAGCTCACTCATTACGTCTGTCCTTTGTCCGATTCTCGCATATTGTCTAGCTCCACCTGCATTTGGGCTACGGCGTCTTCCACTGTTACGGGAACAAATTCTACACTCTCACCTGTTGAATCCTGGCTCGACGATCTACGCCAAAAAAAATACCACACTGCCAAAGGACCCAACAAAAGAAACCCCAAAGGAACGATCCAGGCCCACAAATGAACGCCCTCTTTTGGGGGCTCCCTGAGAATCCAAGGACCATACCGATCCGTGAAAAACTCAAGAATCTGTGACTTATTCTTACCCTCTGATAATTGCTGTTTAACCTCGTTTTTTATTTGAACCGAGAACGGTGCATCGCTGTCCAAAACGCTAATACCCGTGCAAGTCGGGCAGCGCAAGTCGGCAGCAACATCTTTAAACACATCCTGATCTAAGGACGTATCGTCGATCGATCGTGGTTGAACCTGAGCTTCCACGGATAACGCCATCATGCCTAAAAAAAACGATGCCAATAATCGTTTCACGTCGAAATCTCCCAAATGCCGGCAACGACGTCCCTGGATTTTTGACCTCTCATGCGGTCACTAATGGCGATCAAACCGCCAAACGCCAGAAAAAACGCCGCGAGCCAAACAAACCGCACCGCAGGATTGACGTGAATTTGTAGCGTTACTGAGGATCCACTCTGCCTCTCAAAATCAGCTATAACTATATATAAGTCATGCCAAGTTGTACCCATAACTCCGATCTCATTTAACAACTCTGCCGTGGTAGGATACTTGCTCTTTGCGGGATAAACAGTTGAGATCTCCTGCCCATCCTTGGAAACACGCAAAGGAGCCTGAAACAGGATGACATTGTCTTTTTTCGTGGTGACTATGCCGTCAAACGAAATGTTATATCCGTAAAAATCTTTTGACGCGCCTTTCGCTAAGGTTACCTCGCTGGAAAGGCCCCGATAGTTACCAAGAAATCCAATAATAGCAATCAGCACACCTAAATGAGCGACCCAAGCGCCAATAAACGCGCGATTACGCGACCACATTAATCCGTAATTCCAATTTAGATCTCGCAAACGCAAAATCAAATCCCAGGTGATCATAGCTGCAGCAAGGCTACACAGATAAAGCCCAACTAACTGAGCGCCCAGCGCAAAAGGCTTTGGCGTGGACATCACGTCACCACTAACGACCAAAAAAACAGTCAATGGCATCGCCAACACAAGTGACCATATAACCATTTTCTTTCCGCCAGGAATTTTCGACGTCTGGTAGCGCATCACGTTACCCACTGCAATCATGACGATCATGCCAAGACCTATCCACGGGGCAAAAGCGTTAAAATATGGCGCTTGGACGGATGTTCTTTGACCCGTAAGAGCTTCGGAAACGACCGGGAACAAGGTTCCTATGACAACGATCGCTGCTAAAGTTAAAAGAAGAAACTGTGTCACAATCAACGCAGATTCCTTGCTAACACCCCATGCCTTGTTGGTATCTGCCGGTAGCACCGCGTGAGCCCTGACTGCGTATAGCGCCACAAACAGGATCATCGACCCCGCTAAAAACGTCAGATAATTGGGGCCGATGGGAGACTCTGCAAAGCTATGGACAGACGAAACGATTCCTGACCTCGTCAAAAACGTTCCAAAAAAACTCATGAAAAAAGCAGAGACTGCAAGAATAATCGAAAGCCTTTTTAGGTGACCAAGTTTTTCCTGAACAATGAGTGAGTGAAGAAGTGCCGTTGACAGTAGCCAGGGTATCAATGAACTATTTTCAACCGGATCCCACGCCCAATAGCCTGCCCAACCCAACTCTACATAGGCCCACCGACCGCCAAGCCAAACCCCACAAGTGAGAGCGATCCATGCAAAAAGCGCCCAACGCCTAGTCGTCCTAAGCCATCCATCGGTAACATCCCCATAGCACAAAGCAGCTACGCTGTAGGCGTAAGGAATAGCAAGGGCTGTATAACCAGTAAATAAAGTGGGAGGATGAATTGCCATATAAGGATTTTGCAGAAGGGCATTCATACCCTGTCCATTTCCAGCCGGAGGAAACATCCGCACAAAAGGATCAGAGTGGCTAACCGCCATATAAAACATCCACGTTAACACTAACTGCAACGCAGCATTGACCCATGGCATAATATGTTCGTTATCTCGACTAGCCGTCCAAAGTGCGGCGACACT
This sequence comes from Deltaproteobacteria bacterium, assembly GCA_040381655.1. Classification (GTDB taxonomy): domain Bacteria; phylum Bdellovibrionota_B; class Oligoflexia; order Oligoflexales; family RGVZ01; genus CAMDKS01. The sequence goes on along the minus strand of JBEIGW010000116.1, from coordinate 1,586 downwards.
AAAAAGCGACAAAAGCAATGTCCAAAGGGTATGGCTACCCTCCAGAGAACTCCAAAAGGCTGTAAATCTGTAAATCAGTGGCAAATCATTAGACGAATTTTTAAAAATATAGGCGACCGTATAGTCGTGCTGGAAAAACAGGAACCATAGAATTGCACTGGCCAAGACACAAAGCAGAGCACTCACAGTGGACGCAATCCGAACCGAACGAAATAATCGTCTATGGCGCAGGCGGCCAGCTATAATGGAGCCAAGCGCACTGTATGCACTCAGGAGTGTGCACATAAACAATAGAAAAAATCCAAGATCAGCTAACATGTCAACTCGTCCTAATACCGATGTGCCTGCAGCTCTACCATTTCACAACCGGAGGCAATGACACAAATATCGCCTCAGTGTTTCCACCGGTCATGAGCCCAAATCTAGTGCCCCTATCCCATGCCAAGTTAAATTCTGCGTATCGTCCTCGCCAGTAAAGCTGCGCGTCCTTGTCCGCATCCGTAAACGGCAGATTATGCGTCCGCTCCAGGATCTCTGGATAAACCGAGCAATAAGCACTGGTGACTTTAGACAAGAAGTTCAAAAGCTCATCAAAATCACCTTTGATGTAATCGAAGAAAATACCGCCAACACCTCGGATTGATTTACGATGAGGTATGTAGAAGTACTCGTCACACCAAGCCTTGTACTTGGCATATGTGCCATGAGTCTCTCCTTGGCAGGCAGACTCCAAAGCAGCATGAAAGGCTTTTGTATCTTCCGGAAATTCTCTAAATGGCGTGAGATCCGCGCCTCCGCCAACCCAAAAAGTTTCACCCACTTCCAGGCAACGCACATTCATATGTGCGATGGGCGCCATTGGATTATACATGTGGGTAATTGTAGAAACACCAGCGGCCCAAAATGGCTTACCTTTGTGTTCACCCTCGATCGCTGGGTATTCTGCTCCGGAAACAGCTGACACATTGCAGCCGGCTTTTTCAACCACCTGGCCACGAATGACCCCCATGGTCCCTCCGCCCAAACCTTCACCGCGATCCCACGACGTCCGCTTTGCCGAAGCCTTACCATCCACGTCCTCAAACGACTTCAACAGTCTGTTTTGCACTGTCCAAAGCAGATCGGTGAATGTTTTCTTTTGGCTTTCGGTCAGGACACCCATGCAACCTCCCAAGATCCTGCCAGATTTTCCATGCGGGGCACACACTATGATGTAGTTGCCCTGCTGTCGAGCCCAATAACCATGACCTGGCGCAAGTGCAATAAATATTGGCATTCTATTAGAATTGACCTATAAACCGACTCATTAACATTTTGCTGGATTATTCGGCCAAAGGGCACCGTCAAATTGGAAAAAATCTACGTAAAAACATTGGGATGCAAGGTTAACACCTTTGATACCCATGCGATTGAGAACCAGTTCAAGGACGCTGGCTACCAGCTTGTCACCGACCCAAGTCAAGCGACCGTTAATATAGTAAATACGTGTAGTGTCACCCAAAATGCCGACAAGGAGGCTCGTTACCTGGCCCGCAGGTTTCGCAGAGAAAATGCAAAAAGCTTTGTTGTCATGACAGGTTGCTACG
>JBEIGW010000115.1:0-8898 GCA_040381655.1 Deltaproteobacteria bacterium | reverse complement strand
GATTGCTGCTAATGATGAAAAGCTATTGGCAGTCATGGTGAGTGCCCGAGAGAAGTTGGAAGGCGAGGTTTCAAGGCTTGCCAAAGTGTCTAAAACGTTGGGTAGATTTAGGTCGGGTCAGGTTCAAGAGTCAAAGTGGGAAAAACCGGTTTAAGTGCTGATTGGTTCTAGAGGGATTAGCAAAGAAATTTATTGAGGAGACTTGTTATGGCGACCAGTTTGAATGGAAAAGCAAAACTTGCGCTTGTTTACGGCAATCTGCCCAGTATCGAAGAAATCGATCAGTTTCAATTGCTGAAGGACGTCTATGACGTTTTCATTATCACAAGTGAGAGTATTGCAGACTTTATTTCAAAAACGACTGGTTACCATGATCTCAAGTGTGTGGCGCTTCCTGACCACGATGATAATCCAACGTATCTGCCTGGTCTTGAGAAGGCTTTGGCGGGTTTTGATGTCGTTATTGTCAAAGAACGCCTGGGTCTCTATGCCTATCAAGCGGTCAAGGCCAAGTGGCGTAATAACTTTAGACTCGCCGTTTGGGTTGATAATCTAACACCGTTTCCGGGCGAGGATATGGATCAATTTAGGATTATTCGCCAAGAGTTGGCCAACGCTGCTGATGCGTATATTGTGCAGAGCAACGCGGCCCGAGAAGTGCTTTTGCTAGAGGGTATTGCAGCGGCAAAAATCTCATTTTTTGAGCCATTCGCCGCAAACCGCATCAAGCGCAGTCTTAAAGGACGATCGAAAGCGATGCAGCTTTTCGGATTGAAAGATGGCGATTACTTGATCGGTCACCTTGGGCAAATCGAGTTCGAAGAGGATCTGATGTTGCTACTTCATGCCGCAAAAGCGTCCATGAATAATAACGCGGCGCTGAAACGACGTCTCAGAATTGCCCTTTGCGGAGTAGGCTCTGCTGCCGAGGAGCTTAATCAGCGCGCTAGCAAACTCGGGTTGGGTGGGAGATTGCTATTTGTGGCCCCAAGTCGCGATGCATTCGATGCAATGTTCATGGCATGCGATGCGCTGTTCTACAGCAATACTCCTCATCGTGACCGTATGGAGGGTGATCCATACCGGCTCGTGGTAGCTATGGTCAATAAAGTGCCCGTCATTGCATCCCGCAATCCGTTGGTTGAAGAGTATATCGGCAAGCATCGCATTGATTTCTGTCCAGGATCCGTTGAAAGCCTTGCAGCAGCGATCGAGAAAGCCGCGGAAGCCAAGTCGTTGACAAATAATATCGCAAACAAGAACTTGTCGACGTTTGAGCAGCGTTTCAACAGTGACCGTGTGACACGGCGCATGAGTGCAGCACTGGCTGATATCGTTAAGCGCGACATTCGCCGTGATTACAATGCTATCGATCGCGCAGTTGTCGAGGTTGAAGTCTGTATCAACAATGCTGAGTACCTTGATGCAGTTGATCGCATTGAAATGCTGTTTAAATCAGGGTCGGTACCACAGTATCATCAGGCTAATTTACTGCGACTGGTGGGTGACTGTTTTACGAGGCTTGGTGATTCCAACAGTGCAAAGAACTCTTATGCTAAGGCACTCAGTATTGACCCCTTCTCCAGCAAAGCTCACATCGGTCTGGGAACTGTTGCGCTCACCAAAAATAGCTATGATAGTGCCGTGATTCACTTCCAAAAAGCAGTGAGTCTTGCCCCTAATGATGAAATGGGAAGTTTTGGTCTAGGCTTGGCGTTTCAAGGGCTTGGAGAGTTGGTCGAGTCGAACAAGTGGGTCACGAACGCCTCTCGTCTAAATCCAACCAACGCGCCAGCAGTATTTACGCTGGTCAAACTGGCCTATGATCGCAATAGTTTTGACGATGCCCGCAACGCTCTTTGTCGCTATATTGCTCAAAAGCCCCAGGATTTGAACATGGTCTTCTCTTTAGCAGGGATTGAGTATAAGACCGGCAACAGCACCGCTGCTGAAATGTTGCTTACACAGATGTTGGCTATCGACCCTAACGATACAAGAGCCTCTCAGTTACTGGGACAGATCCGAGGAACGTCGGATGCCAAAGCTGGTTCAACCCAGCGCTGAGTCAGACAGCGTCGAAGTTAGCGGACGGGTGGACGCCGCAGGTTTGTGGCTCCTCCCGTTTTCATACCGGATAGTAAAAGGTTTGGATGATGGTGTGACATGCTAAAACACTTGATGTTAAATCAAAAGCTGATACCCGTTCCAGTGCCTCTACGCAATCTTGCTGAGGTTTGCACATGGGTTGACGAAACTCTGGTAGAAGTGGGAAAAACGGTAACGTCCGCTATTTTAGATGGGCGTAGCGTACTTGAGCTCTGGGGGCAGTTAAAGGTTTGTGAATCAGTCAGTGTTCACCCTGACATGCGCTTGGAGCTAAGAGTCGAAAGTCCAGAGGAGCTTACTCTGCAGAGTTTGGACGCAATTCATTCTCTGTGCTTTGCAATTTTGAGTGGAATAAAATCACTAGCAGTGCATCTTTGGCAGGCGCGAAAAAATGATATTCAGCCAGAGTTAGTCGAGGTCATTCATGACTTGGATTTAGTGGTTGGACTTATTGATCGACTACATGATATGGGGGTCGATGAAACGCTCGAACTTGGGACATTAATCGGGCGGCTGGAGCAGCTTCAAAAAATACTCAATGATCTTAGTCGCGCCAAATTGTCCGGAGACTGGAAAGAGGCCGCTCAGATCCTGCTGAGGGATAGGCCGACGACTCCAGGCTTGGAGAGGGTCCTACGAGAGGTCTCAGCCAAATCGAGGGCCATTCATCATTCCCTGACGGCAGCTATAGACGCCAAGGATCAGGGCGCTAGAATTGGCCTCAAGTAATGACAAAATCGGGGATCCAGACCGAGGTTCCACGGTCTACCTCAACTCAAGTATTAGAGAGTGCCGCCGAAGGGCCTGCGCACCGATTTGGTAATTCATAAAAAAATCGGTGATAATCCAGTGTTTTCTTTGTCCACAATAGCTCTTAATACCTTTTCTTTTATGTGAAAAAAAAGTTTGCCGATACAATCTGGACGTCACGTTTGGAGCTATCTGTGCAGATGAATTTCACACAATTATTTATGGGCATGTCGTTCTGGTTCATGTCTGCAGTGACATGTCTAGCGGTCACACTTCCCTCCCGCATGCCTGCATTTGTAAAAAATTCGGAGGCTATCGATCCAGGTCTTGAGGCTTGGATCAAAACTCATGCGGCAATCAAGCCGCTATCTGAACTAAATAGCCAAGAGGTTTTGCAGAGAGTTGCCGACAAAGACGTAGTTACCCGCGCGCTGATACTGCTGGAATACGAGGAGCGTCGTACGGCAAGAGGCAGAGTATCTAACAAGTCAAAATCTAAATATGACAAGGAGCTCGACGAGACCATCTCCAAGCTTCGCGGTCGACTTCTGGAGCTGATTTCTAAAGAGTTTGAGAAAAGCTCATCGGATAACTTATATTTGCTTCAGCATCTTTTTATGACCTGGAGAGATATAGATAAAGACGCTGCTGAAAAGAGTGAGCTTGGATCTAAAATATTTAAATCTGGGCAGCCACTAAATTGCGCAGCGAAAAATTGGGCTCTAGAATCCGTTTCAAAGGAAAACGTTTCTAAAATGACTAGCGAAGAACTTGTCGCGGCAATAAAAGTGGCGTCCTCGTACCAATCTGCTGGGCACAGACGGAGGTATCTTGAAGCACTTGCGTCCGTTATTCCTGAAGAGAAAAGAGGGGGGTCAAGCGCCACATTAAGAGCACTCGTTCAAGATATACCAACTATGTTTCAGAGATTTCCATGGCTTCAGGACAAAGAGTCGAAGGACTTACCGCAAAGTTTAATTTTTGCCGATTCCATGCGTGCGGTGCGACGAAAGCAGTGCCGCGAAGCAGAAGCGGCATTTGAGAGGTTACTAAAAGAAAGTAAAGCCAAGATTCAACCTGAGACTGCACTTGACGCAGGAAGCGACATAGACCGATGCTTTCGGGCTGAGCGTCGAATGTCATCAGCAGAATTTTGGCGGCGCGTTAGTCCTTTGATGCAGGAGCGGTTTGGTGAGATTGGTTCGTTATGGGTGAAGGTTCGACTTGGTTACTTAAAATGGGCAGGAAACGATACAGTTGAGTCTGAGAAAATTTTTTCTGACTTACTTAAGTCGACATCTGGTTCCAAGGACTATCGTTCGATTGAAGCAAAAGCGATGTATTATCTTGGGAAAGTGGCGGAAGACCAGAATGATTTAGTTTTGGCGAATAGATACCTTACCGATTATGTCTTGAAATTTCCTGAAGAAGAAGATTTTGAGTTTGCGTTTAACAGCCTTGTGGTGAATTTTGCTGCGCAAAAAAAATGGCAGGAAGTTGTCACACCTATCGAGCGCTATCTAGCTCAGCAGTCACTAGTTCACATGGACCGCCGTCCAGTTGGCGTTATGGCTTTTAGTTTATTTTGGCTGGGGCGTGCGAAGCTTGAAACGGGACATGCCGATATGGCTATGGAGCTGTGGCGTCGACTTGCGGCGGAATATTACAGCACGTTCTATGGTGCTATGGGGCATTACTTACTTGAGCAGAGTTCTGGTAACAGTTATGCTATTGAGCCAGCGCGGACCATGGGTTTTGATTACGAAAAAATAGAGTCCGCCCTGTCCAACGAAAATAAATTGGCTTCACGGTTATCCATATCGTTTCTACGGTTGGGTTTGATGCAACACGCGCGATGCGAAGCTGATGAGGTTGTTGCAGGTTCGACTGACGACCACGATACGTCACTCGCCAGGACCATGCTCCTCCATGCTAGTGGTAGCTGGTTAGATGCGATAAAGATCTATGATTCAATCCCTAGAAGTGTAAGGAACGGACTGCCTATTGGCTTTGAACGTGTCCTCTTTCCAAGAAAGTATGATGATTTAGTTAAAGTCCGCGCTGCGAAGCTTGGTATCGATCCCGACTTTGTGTTCGCGTTGATGCGTCAGGAGTCCGTTTTTGCTGAGAATGCGCTTTCGCCCGTCGGGGCGATGGGGTTAATGCAACTCATGCCTTCGACAGCGCGACTTGAACTTGGCAAGCTATCAAGTGATTATATCAACGCGGCGCAGCGTGCGGAATTGTCTCAAACACTCGCAAATCAGAGTGCTCTCAGAGATCCCGAGATTAATGTAACGTTAGGCGTACACCATCTTTGGCGGCTGATGCAGACGTATCGATCCCCCGTGTTTGCATTGACTGCTTATAATGCGGGTCCTGCGCCTACGGAGAAATGGCAAAAAGCCATCGCTACGGACGATTGGCTGACTTTTATTGAGCGCATACCTTACAAAGAGACAAGAGCATACGTGAAATTAATCTTACGTAATTATTTCTACTATAAGCGCTGGTATAACCATCCAGACGGGAAGAGACAGATTCACATTGATAGTGTGATGGACGGCGTCGTAGAGTTAGCTAAAAGCCCGCCGCTGGCCGAGAACAACTAAGCCCGATTAATAACATGTCTAAGAGATTGCGCCTTGCTGATGTTGAGGCGCAGAGGCATCGCAAGCAGGTAGCTTGAGACAGTTTGAATTTACTCTAGAAACCACGGGAAATTGTTGCATATCAATCCCAAAACGAACGGCATTATAAACTTGAGGCACAAGACACAAGTCTGCCATGGACACAACGCCTCCGAAGCAATAAGTACCGGCGTGCTGACTAATCAGCTGCTCCACTTTTGCGAGTCCGGCGAGTATCCAGTGTTTCGCCCATGCTGCCTGTACCGCAGGGTCCGACGAGTGTTGACGTAAAACCGAAAGGTTTTGAATCGGCTGTATGCCACTAACGATCTGATGGCAGACCTGCCTAATCCGCATACGATCAGTGGCAGAGCCGGGAAGAAGCGATGGGCTAGGGTGCGTCTCTTCAAGCCATTCTAAAATTGCCAAAGATTCTCCAAAAATCTGTCCATTCACACCAATCGCCGGAACAAACCCCCCCTGGATTTTTCGCCCGAAAATTAGGGCTGTTTTGTTCGTCCTTTAAGAGATTGATGGGTACATCAACATATTTAAGATTCTTATGATGTAGGGCCCATCTGACCCGCCAAGAACAGCTGGAGCGCCAGTAGTGGTAGAGTGTGATTTGATTGTGTGCGTTCATGGCGAGTCTCCTCCTAAAGTTTGACTGGGACTGATTCCCCAACCGTTATGCCTGTTATGGATGATTTCGCGCGGATGGCAATAACTTCCACTCCCTGCTTCACGGCCGTTCGAAGAGCTTTTCCGTATTTTGGATCAATCGAATCGGCGGGGGTAAAAAAGGCACCGTCCGGGCGGTTTATGAAGTAAACCATAACCGCGCGATGACCAGAGTCCACCGTTTGCTTGAGTTCTTCAAGATGCTTTAATCCGCGCTCCGTAACCGCATCGGGAAACAAAATAACGTGCCCTTCTAATAAGGTCGTATTTTTCACTTCTACATAACATGACCCTTTTGCTGGATCTTCCAGTAGAATATCTATCCGACTATTTTTTCCATACTTAACTTCTTGTCGCAGATTTTTATAACCTACTAATTGGGCTATTAGCCCACTTGAAATACCCTCAGCTATAACGGCGTTTGGTTTGCTTGTGTTTACACCGATCAGTCCGCCCTCAGTTTCACTAAACTCCCAGGTGTAGCTCAGCTTTCTCTTGGGATCCGGGCTGAAAGATAGCCAAACATGACCATTTTCCTCGTAACAGGTTTTCATGCTCCCTGTGTTTGGGCAGTGAGCCGTCACTATCGTTCCGTCATCGAGTTGGACATCAGCCAAAAATCGTTTGTATCGTTTAAGCAAACGACCTCTATGCAAGGCTGTTGAAAATTGCACCGTCATCCCTTTCGAGGTCTTTTATTTTTTCTAGTGAGGCTAGATGCATACCGTACTTCAGGAGTTTTGCCGTATAAACTTTGTGACGTTCTCGCAGTTGTCTAATAGTTTGTTTATAGGCCATATGTATGACTTGAGTTCTAATGCGGTAACGCATCGGGCTACCTGCCATCAGCTGCGCCACCTCCTCATCAGGTTGAAACACAATAAAATCAGTGTCCGGGTATCTCTCGGTTAGATGAGACAGCACGGAATGAAATCGTGTATAGACAAGAGCTTTGATAGTTTGGACGAGCGAATAATAGCCACCTTTTTTGTCTACGGATCCAGGAACCATGGTACCAAGTGGTTTTAGGGGGTCGATAATAAAAATGAGTTTGCAGTTACGTTCAACGACTAGCTCTAGGTTGCATGTCTTAGTTATTTGACCGTCGATAAACCAGCGGCCATTGAGTTGAGCGGGTTCAAAAACAAGCGGAAGTGCGCACGAGGCGTATATGGCCTCGCTTATGGGGACATTGTCCCAAGGAGGGCGTCCGAACACTACGTGCTCAAATGAGTCCATATCCGTTGCCCCAATATAGAGTTCCGTCTCATTTGGAAGGAATGAATCTTTACTTCCAGAGGCTTCTATACAGTGTCGAACGTACTTCCTTAGGGACTCTCCTTTAAAAAAACCAGTGGGTATAGCTTTTAGCGTCTGACTAATCCACCGCGTTGGATCAATTCCCGACCATGTAAAACTTTCTCTAAGAAGTCTGGTGATGATGCCGGCTCCAGCTAGATCGAAAATCGTACTACTGGAGAATGGTTCGATAATATCGGACTTGCCATGCATGGCTTTGATTAGTTCAATGGTCGGGATATTTTTTGCTAGTAGAGAGCAGCCCAGACTTCCACTCGAAACTCCCGAAAATACATCGGCATCTCTAATGGTACGGCCCGTGATACAACGTTCGAGAGCATACGTGACGCCTAGTTGGTAAAGAAAGCCTTCCATACCACCACCACTCATGGCTACACCGACCTTGGTTACGCGGCGTTCCGTGGGACTTAAAAGGCCGTGAAGCCAACGCAATACAGATGCTGTATTCTTCGGAGCAACTAATACGTCTTGTACGTGGGACCTCCCCAATTGAAATGCCCGTTCAGTTTGAGAGCGACGTGACCTCCTCGCTTTTTCCTCATCCAAGATGGCAACAGCACGACTCATTGGGAACAAGAAGTCGGGTCCCCAAAGTTCTGCAAAGCTGGCCACATCGCGGCGAATTTGCTCCAAGGCGTCTTCGGCCGTTTGTGCGTCGTCGCCTCGTTCGTCATATATCAATAAATCTACCGGGTTCTGCCTAAGGTGCGGCGTCACGGCATTGATGTTGGTCAAGAGGTGAAGACGAAGAGTCATCCCCTTCAGAAGAAGGTGTTTGATATCCCATCCTGGACCGATCGATGTACGATCATCGATGGCATCACCTTTTAGCGAGCTGATGGCACGACGAACGTTGTCGCTTTGGCTTGGAGAGGTTACATATACAGCGTGTTTGATCATGAATCAGGGGCCTGCAGCTTTAACAAGGCTATCGCGTTGGGTTTGCAGGGTTTCAAGAAGTTTTTCCGCGCTTGAATAACCTGACACGGCAATTTTGGACTTCAAATTGGCATTGGGTGGAAGCAGCGTTAACGTCGGCAGCCCGGGAAGCTCATAGCGCTCTTGAATCTCCGTATTCACATCCGTCGCTTCGGTAAGATCAAACTTAAGAGCGATCCAGTTATCTGAAATTTCTTTTACGACAGATGGGTCGACGAAAGTGGTGACGTCCATTTTCTTACATGCTTCACACCACTCAGCCCAGGCATCCACAAGGATTGGCTTGTTTGACTTATTGGCGGCAGCGAAAGCCTCCTGCTCGTTGTGAAGCCAAACGATTGAGCCGCTGACAGATTCAACGGAGCGCGTTAAGGCTTGGATTCCGAAGAACACGCCTAATCCTAAAGCTAGCGTGGGGGCAAGAAATAATGCCTTTTTATGATGAAGGGATTCGTTAACGATAATCACAGCG
>JBEIGW010000114.1:0-8973 GCA_040381655.1 Deltaproteobacteria bacterium | reverse complement strand
GGTCACCGGCTGGATACTAAGACGCTGGCCTTTTCGAAGCAGAAGCATGGTCTGCAAACCCCTGTTACTTCTAATTTCTGCAAGGCCGGCCAAGTGCTTGAACCGTTGAACCGGCTCAATATCAACCATAAACCACCGTGAGGCCCCCACCTTAGCACTTGCGGGGTCGTAATAATCACTTTTAGGATCGAGCGCTGTGGGATCAGGATAGGCTTCTCTGATAACCTTGGCAATGCCGACAATCCCAGGTTCAGCGCACGAAGAATGATAAAACAGAACACAATCCCCAAGGCGAAATTGGTCCCGCATAAAGTTTCTGGCTTGAAAATTACGAACACCGTCCCATGCGGCCCGACGCTTCTTCTCTAGGTCATCCCAGCTAAAAACGTCCGGCTCCGACTTCATCAGCCAATAATTCATGTCCAACTCTGATCTTAGCGATTATTTACGCTGATCCATGGGGATATAGGATCGAACGGTTTCACCCATATAGACCTGCCGTGGTCGTCCTATACGACCATCCCCATCACGATGCATCTCAATCCAATGAGCGATCCAGCCTGGCAAACGCCCGAGTGCAAACATAACGGTAAACATATCGGTCGGAATTCCCATGGCCCGGTAAATCACACCAGAGTAAAAGTCCACGTTTGGATATAGCTTACGCTCTTTAAAGAAATCATCCTGAAGAGCAGCCTCTTCCAGTTCTTTGGCAATCTCAAGAAGCGGATCGGAAATGCCTTTCTTGGCCAACAGTTTGTCACAGTATGCTTTGATAACCTTCGCACATGGGTCAAAATTCTTATAAACGCGGTGCCCAAAACCCATCAATCTGAATCCGCTATTTTTATCCTTTGCTCGGCGAACGATCTCTTTGACCGGTAATTTCTCTCTGTGAATCAACTCAAGCATCTCGACGACTTCTTGATTCGCACCACCATGCTTTGGCCCCCAAAGAGCGCAGATACCGGCCGCAATAGAGGCGAAAAGGTTCGCGTCAGAAGATCCGACCAAACGCACTGTTGATGTTGAGCAGTTTTGTTCGTGATCGGCGTGCAGAATCAAGAGAACATTCAAAGCTTTCACCATATCTGGGTCGATCTGATACTCCTCGGCCGGAGTTGCAAACATCATCCTCAGAAAGTTCGAGCAATAGTCTAGATCGGACTTAGGGTAGATGACCGGCTGTCCTTTTGACTTCTTGTAGGAGTAGGCAGCTATGGTGCGCATTTTTGACAATAATCGTGGCACCAAATGGTTAACCTGAGTCATATCATTCGGATCTAGGTGCTCAGGATAATAACTTGAGAGAGAACACACCATCGCCGACAGAATAGCCATAGGGTGGGCTGTATTAGGGTAACCATCAAAGAACTTGATCATGCCCTCATGAATCATAGCGTGACTGCTAAGAAGGTTACGGAACTCTTCTCTTTGCGTTCGATTTGGCAGGTGACCGTAGATTAAAAGATATGACGTCTCAACAAAATCACTCTTATCAGCAAGCTCTTCAATGGGGATGCCTCTGTATCTTAGAATACCCAAGTCCCCGTCGATGAACGTAATAGCTGACTTACAAGCACCTGTGTTGCCATAGCCAGAGTCAATCGTGATGTAACCGCTGTCCTGGCGTAGCTTCGATATATCAACGGCCTTTTCTTTTTCGGTACCTTCGATAACAGGCAGTTTGTAGGATTTACCTTCGAGAATAATTTCGCCAGTTGCACCCATGATCAACCTCTAACTTGCAAATTAAATGATTACGGAAATAACTTTTTCTTCTTTTATTTAGATAAGTTCACCAGCATTATGCCGAGCCCTAAGCTCGCCGTCTATGCTAATGGAAATTAGCTTCAGGGGCAAATATAAGGAACGCGGTCTGCTGAAAAAAAAAGCATTATGACTTAATAACAAGGGTTTCCAGAATAATAATGAAAATTCCCATGATCGAGCCACCTGCAATGACGCCAGCACAGGCCGTCTCCTGATTATTGACAAAAACTTTTGCAGCTAGACTTGTGGGATTTTTGATCTTCCGACCCAGAATCCAGAACAGAAGACTTCCAGTCGCCATGGCCCAGCAGTCGGAAAACTTCAATACAAACGACAACCCAAGTCCCATGGCCGAAACGGGGAATCGACCATGCGACTTCCGATTCAAGAATTCTATTAGAACACCAGCAACACCACCAAGTAACACAGCTATGCGAGTCGACAGAGGCAGCACACTCAGGCCCGACGATAGGACTTGCGCGACAGCAATCCATATTTGAGCCCCCGGCATGGGAAGATCTTCCGACGTAATTCGTGAAACGTCATTTTTGATCAGTAAATAAAAAACCGGCACTGCCACGAGAGCCCCTGCTAAAATACCCAAACAGTGACCAACGGCCTGATGACGGGGCTTGCCGCCTAACATATAGCCCGGTTTTATATCCATCAGAAGGTTTGAGGCGTTAAGAGCAACTTCACCGTTGATACCTGCAGTCATCACGTTAGTACCCATATCTCCGGGCTTTATGATGGCAAAGGTCAGCTGGGTAAGTTTACCAAGAGCTCCTCCTGGGGTAATCGCAGTAAGTCCCGTTGACGTGACCGCAATCAAGGTGAAAACGAAAACCAGAGGAATCGCGATGAGTGTCACCCACCAATCAATATTGAACCATGCATGTCCAAAAAACATCAGAAGCAGTCCCGTTGTGGGAATTCCAACCATCGACACCCAAAGCGGCAACTCAATATGCTCTAGAATATCTGAAGTCTTTTTTCCAGACACACGCTTAAATGCCGCGAAGATAATATCTGGCTTGGCGAAGAATGAATAAAGAGATGACGTCGTCATCATGGCGACCCCACCCCAAAGAAGCCACATGTTAATAGCCTTCCAGCTGGCGCTGGCAATGACCCCGGAAGAAATCGCCCAAGGCACCAAAAAACAGTAGTTAAAAATAGCGCCGACTAGCAAACTACAGCCAACCTTGATCCCCATCAATCCACCAGTTGCCATCATGACCACAGAGCTATCCCATCGAATGCTCAAATCCTTCAAAGGAGTTCCCATAATGGACGGCGTAAACCATTTATAAATGATGTCGTCCCAATGCTCTGGTAACACATAAGATTTCAAACTTAGCCGTCCGAGCACCTTCTCGCTCCTGAATAGCTCCACTGCGGAGCTAAGAGCTGCTCCCGCCACAAGTATTTTTGCTTTAAGGATGCCGTCTCCCCCGCCATCATCTGCGTGCAAATTGTCCATCACTACCCCTGCAGCACGCCCCTCAGGAAATGGTAGCTGTTCGTCGTTGATGAACCTTTTTTTGAGGGGAAAAGCAAAGAAGACTCCCATCAAAGCTAGAAGCGAGATCCAGATCATAGTCTGATATTGAGGAACCAGATGGCCCGTGACCACCATGTAGGCGGCCATCGACGAAACAAGCGGAGCCGTCATGTAGCCAGCTGATGTTGCGATCGATTGCATGGCGTTATTCTCTAAAATACTGATTTCGCGTCCAACACCAAAACGGGACAGCAACTTAAAAAAAGCAAACGCTAGAACCACAGATGTAATGCCAACACCAAGTGTCCAACCAGTTTTGATACCAACGTACAAGTTGGTGATGCTTAGCACACCGCCAATGATCATTCCCGTGAGAGCTGACCTGAGCGTCAATTGTGGCATATCGCCTTTAAAACAGTTTTCTAGCCACCAACGGTCCTTCTCTTCAAGCGACATGGAACGAATCTGCTCATCAGATAACTGCTTTAAACTCATTGTTTACCTTGTTTAGATATGTGAAATTTTAGAAAGACCGTCACCGCTCTCGATGATCCTAATCGCTTAGAGCTTCTGAATATTGAATCGATGCTCACCGCATAGAAATGGCCATTTTGGTTGACTGCCAGAGTACGCCTTAGGCTCGAGTAGAAGCCAGGATGCCCGGGCCACCTTGACGTCACTAGTTTTCAGTTCTTCAGGCGTCAATCGTCTGGTTAAGGACAAACCAATACCATTAAACTCGTAGCTTGGTTGAGACTTCTCGCAAGGAGTTTTCCCACACCCTAGACAATCACGAATAGACTGCGGGATCGGTCCCTTAAATTCGATTAAGCCGACTTTCGAGTTCTCGCGTTCAGGATTAAAATCGACAGTGACATCACCTTCTTTTGTTGGAAGACGTTGAGCTGTCTTAACCCACTCATCGATCCATGTTCGATAATCCGTACCAAAAATAAGATCACTCTTACCGGGCTTCCCAACCCACGCGTCAATTGTCGTCACAAGCGTCAGTAAACCGCTTGATTCTTTGAGCACTTGATCATAGGCCGCCTTCGCGGCCGACGGCGTTTTGAATAGATCGCCAACCGCAAAAGAGCTGTCCCACGGATGAGCGCAGCCGGACAAATCGCCCTTAAATTGACACCATTGAACACTCGGCTTTTTTCCCCGAGGCTCCTCAATGACGTAGCGAAGCTGTAACGATTTTTTACTCCGAACAAGAATGACATCAAATATCCACTTCAAATCACCGGTTGCAACTCCGCTGATGACGCACTGAGGTTTTTTGAGTGTCCAGCCGGGTACCTGTTTAGGTTGTGCCGCTTTGAAAAACTCCAATAAACCCTCACATTTTTTATCCACACTAATATCAGTCCAAGTGGAAGACACGGCCGCAAACGCAGAAGCTGCGTTGGTGTAAAAACTAACAGAAACCCAAAGCACAAAAATCTTGATCAGATGGGAGCCTATGCTGGCCATGTCAACAACCCCTCGTGATTATTAATTAAACACCTGCGGACTGACCTGCATTAGAACCAAATAAGCTTACAACTGTCAAATTTAGGTTACCGGTTTCTAAAAAAAGATTGGTTTTTTTCAGTGGACAACCGAGGCTTTAGAGCTTTTACTCCAGGCAGCGCTTCAAAGCGAGCTGCCCCTTTCAAAATCTCGATTCCAAGGATCATTTATAAATGAGTCACGAGCAAAAGCTGACAAGGCCTCTGGCGAACTACTCCCACCTCCGCCGCTCAGGTGATCTGCTTTTCCTCGCTGGTCAGGGTTGCCGCGACCCGGAAACAAACGTATGGGCTGGGGTTTCTTTTGATGCCAATGGTCAATTGATCGGTGTCGACTTCGAGGCACAGGTCCGTGGTGTTTTTAAAAATATCGAAGCTGTGCTTCAGTCTGAAGGATACTCACGCAAACACGTCGTTGATGTTCAAGTGTTTCTGACCGACATGGAAAAACAATTTCCAACGGTTAATAGGATTTGGGACGAATACTTTGGCGGCGTAAATCCGCCGCCCACTCGAACCACGATTGGTGTGCGCGAGCTACCAGGTCTGAATCAGGTGGAAATGAAAGTCATAGCATCTACAAAGACATCCATAACTTAAAATAACTCAATCAGAACAGGCCGCATGAGCAAACCTAAAAGACTTTTCATCATAGATGCTATGGCGATGGCATTTCGAAATTATCACGCATTTGGACAACGCCCACTTATAACGTCGTCGGGCATTCCCACCTCTGCCGTTTTTGGTAGCGCCATGTTTATGACAAAACTGATCGAGGACGAAAAGCCCGATCTGATCATTGTTGCCACCGACAGCAAAGAAAAGACGTTTCGACACGACCTTTACCCAGAGTACAAAGCAAACCGAACGGAAATGCCGCAGGACTTGGCAGATCAACTCCCGTATTTTTTTGAACTATTTTCTGCGATGGGAATACCCGTTCTAAGACAGCCCGGCGTTGAGGCCGACGATCTTATTGGTTCGATATGTAAAAAATTCGCCTCACCTGATGTCCACTGCTTTATTGTCTCGGGTGACAAGGATTTTATGCAGTTAGTGGGCCCGACCGTTTATATGTATGCACCCAAAAAAAATGAGCCCGCCCTCATCGTAGATGAGTCAGGTGTCTTTGAAAAATTTGGATGCAAACCCACTCAGGTCATCGATGTCCTAGCACTTATCGGTGACTCGTCTGACAATGTCCCAGGGGTCCATGGAATCGGCGATAAAGGCGCCGCAAAGCTCATAGCCGAGTACAACACCCTCGACGGGGTCTACAAGCACGTTGAGTCAATCTCGAACATGAAGCTAAAAAATGCGCTTATTGCTGATCGTCAAAATGCTTTTTTATCTCGAGATCTTGTAACAATTAAGACCGATATAAATCTTGATGTCGGACCTGATGAATTGCGTCTGACGCCTGATGCTTTAGCCAATCAGCAACTGTTAGAACTTTTTACAAAGCTAGAATTTCGGGGTCTGACAACCAAGATAAAAGACCGCATGGTTGGCGGTCGTGTCTTGAACGGGAGCGATAGCCCAGTACCGACTGAGAGCAAAATTGCAGACGCCATGCAAATGTCAGATGATAAATCTGGCGAAAACTCATCTGAGGTTAGTCTAAGAAAATTAGGCGCTGACTATATACTAGCCAACACACCAGAACTACTAATCCGCCTGACTCAAGAACTGCGCCATGCATCACTATTAAGTTTTGATACTGAAACGACGGGTCTGGACCGTATATCTGATACGCCTATCGGATTTAGCTTTAGCACTAAGCCCGGCCAAGGCTGGTACGTCCCCTTTGTTCAAAAACACCTAACCGGCTGGCTAACTCCTGATGTCATCAAGAGTCAACTTCAACCGTTTTTCCAGGATCCGACCAAGACCAAGGTTGCGCACAATCTTAAATTTGACATCCAGATGCTCACAAATGCTGGCATTAATGTTACCGGTCCTTTTGGCGACACTATGCTAGCGAGTTATGTATTAAATCCCATAGCCAGGGAACATAGCTTGGACTTCTGCGCTTTAGAGCAGCTCGGCCTGAAGAAAACTCCAACAACCGCGCTTATGGGCGAAAAGTTCGAGCGGTCCATGGCGGATGTACCTTTGGATCAGCTAACTGCATACGCATGTGAGGATGCCGATGCGGTTTTACAGCTTCACTATAAATATAAAGACTTACTGTCCACTGCGGGACTTACGGACGTTTATACAAATATCGAGGTGCCCTTAGCACCCATAATAGCGCGAATGGAGCAAACAGGAGTTTACGTTAATGCAGATGCTTTAGGAGAGATCTCAACGAAACTTGATCTTCGCGCCAAATACCTTGAAAAAATTATTCATGAAGCCGCTGGTGAACCGTTCAATATTAATAGTCCCAAACAACTACAGCAGATCCTCTTCGAAAAACTTGCTATCCACACCCAGCTGGGCTTGACCCGGCTTAAAAAAACAAAATCAGGATTTTCGACGGATGTCTCGGTGCTTGAGAGCATGTCAGAACATCCGCTACCGCGAGCAATCCTTGAATATAGGACCGTCACAAAATTGAAAAATACGTACGTTGACGCCCTGCCGCAACTCATGAACCATAAGACGGGTAGAGTTCACACAAACTTTCATCAGACCGGCACAGCTACAGGTAGACTCAGCTCCAATGAACCTAACCTCCAAAATATACCCATTCGCAAGGAAGAGGGTCGCGAGATCAGAAAAGCTTTCTGCGCATCAAGCCCTGACCGCAAAATTATATCCGCTGACTACTCCCAGATTGAATTGAGACTACTGGCTCATATCTCAAAGGATAAAGGCCTTGAGCAGGCGTTTGCCTCTGGAATGGATATTCATACCGCGACAGCCAGCAAAATCTTTGCCGTGCCGCCGGAGCAGGTTACAGCAGATTTACGATCAAACGCGAAAGCCATCAATTTCGGCATCATCTATGGCATGGGGGCACAACGACTCGCCAGGGAAACCGGTGTGTCGATGAGCGAGGCAAAGATCTTTATTGATAAGTACTTTGCGGGATTCCCCAAAATTCGGGACTACATTGAAACCGCAAAATCATCAGCCCGAGCATTGGGATACAGCATCACAATGACTGGGCGAAAACGGCCCATTCCTGAGATTTACTCCAAGGAGAGAGGCGTTATGATCAATGGGGAAAATATGGCAGTCAATAGCCCCATCCAGGGCAGCGCGGCTGATCTTGTGAAAATTGCGATGATTGAAACTCAGAAACGACTTGATGCCTCTGGCCTCGACGCGAAAATGTTGTTACAAGTGCATGACGAACTTGTTTTTGAGTGCAAGGACACTGACGTTACCTCAACCATTGCGCTGGTAAGAGATGCTATGGAAGGCGCTATGCAACTGTCAGTTCCGTTAAAGGTTGAGGTTGGTAGTGGTAAAAACTGGCTCGAGGCTCATTTATGAATGTGATCAAAACACCGAATCAGAATGAGGCCATCATGGGTCTCTGGAATCATCTCGACGAGCTGAGAACCCGACTCATCCGATCCGTTTTGACTTTACTCGTATTGTTTGTATTCGCTCTGGCCTTTAGCAAACCCATACTGAATTTCATGAAAGCACCGCTGGAAAAAATCCTTCCAGCGAATACGGCCACTCTGCACTTCACGGGCCCGATGGATGTTTTCATGGTCAACATCCAAATTGCAATGCTTGCTGCGCTCATTTTTGGCGCCCCTGCTTGGCTGTATCATTTTTGGAAATTTCTTGAGCCGGCTCTCGACGAACGCGAAAGAAAGTACGTGCTGCCCTTCATAACCGCAACAATCGTTTGCTTTTTTATGGGCGTTGCGTTCAGTTATTTCCTCATGCTCCCATTAGCTCTCAGCTATCTTGTCGGGCTTGGCATGGAAGTGGCAGCTCCGATCATCACCATCACAGATTATGTTTCATTGACGACGGTACTTTTATTGAGCTTCGGTTTGGTATTTGAAACACCGGTGCTGTTAGTTCTACTTGCAGTGCTTGGAATTGTTTCGGCTGAAATGTTGGCGGCGCAGCGACGAATAACCTTTGTACTGATCTTAGTCGTGGCTGCCATTATTACACCACCAGATCCAATTTCTATGCTTGGAATGGCCATTCCATGTTATCTTATGTATGAGTTGTCAATTTTAGTTATCAAATGGATAAAGC
>JBEIGW010000113.1:0-8998 GCA_040381655.1 Deltaproteobacteria bacterium | reverse complement strand
AATTTCCGGAAAAATCACCGTTTGAACAGGCAAGTGCTGTTGTGACCACCACGGCTAAGCCCACTATTATTGGAATAGGTTTCATTCACTTTACCTCAATATAAGGCTTCGGAGTATTAAGGATTAAACTTTAGCATTCGAGCTAAATTTGGGATAAAAAGCGCAGAATTAGCTATTTGCGGCATCATTCTCGGCTTCAATTTCCGCAGGTAAAAGCACAAATTGACTGTCGCTGCTTAAGTTACTTGGAGCCAGATGACCCAGATCCAAGTGAGGTAGAACTTGGCTGGTTAAGCTGAGGCTCTGCCTAATGGCAGTCTGGCAGCGACGAGAGCTAAGTTTTTAGGCGGAGATTATTGCGATGGGGTCGGTATTTTTGATGAGGTTGCTAGGGAAGGGAGGGTAGAATGACATCTTGACTGGGAAAGTGCGGAGACAATATGTCCGTATGGTGCTGTTCTTGTTTTTATTTTTCCTAGCGCCCGCGAGCTAGCTTAAATATCTCTTCTGCAAACCCCCAACGCCGCATCGCGGCAAAAGCAGCCGAACTTATTGAAAAAGGGACCCTTATGGATCCCCTTGAAGAAGCTGTCTAGAAGAATTTAAGAGGACTTTCGTTCAATATCTATTTGTAAAATCAATTTCTTTTGAAGCTGTTCAGCCGACCTTTTTTAAGAGTGAAGGCTGATTTATGCAGCAGTGTCGATGCGTCGGTATCGTAGATTGAAATGTCACCTGCCAATCCATCATTTGGAACGCCGCCAGGGCACTTGGCTGGGTCAATCGTAAGTTCTAATCGATCTTCGTCAAGAGCCAAGGCAGTATCGATTAAACAATTTTCCGCCTGAAACACAATCTTCTTTTGGAGGAAAAGCGCTCGAATTCTCCCTTGCTCAATACAAATGTCTCCCCAATTTAGTCGGTAACTGTCTGCACAAGCGAAATTTGTATCAGTTTTTTTGAATGATCCATAGAGTATGCCCCTTAGAGAATCGTCCTTTGTAATAGCAGTGACGTTAGTGGGCAGCAGAAATTCATCGAACGTATAGATAGGCTTGACCTCAGTGTAGTTGATCCCATCAGAACTTTGAAAGGTCCCGATAAGCGAACGAATACAACCAGGATTAGGCGGGTCAGGCTGATTTTGCGCGCACTCAATAAGTGATTTACCAGTACCTACTTGGCTCGATTGGGAGGGCCAAAGATCCGAAAAAAGAATCCAGCCGTTCTTGAATTTTTTGGCCTCAGGCGCAACACCTCGTGCCACCGACTTTTTTCCGACTGGTGTGACTAATGTGAATGTTTTCCCGTCGTAGCCTGTCGCATAACGCACGTTACCACCCGAAAACTGACAATCATTTGGACCCAGATCACAGTCGGCCTGATTTCTTTGAGTTACGTTGTTATTGAATTCCAAATTTGCTTGATCTAGCGTCATGCCAGGGGTTTGACTCATCATCCAATTAGTTTCATTTGCCCGTCCGGTGCCCGAGTCAACGGTAATGCCGACTTGATCAAAATAGAGATGATAGGTGCCAGAGTGCTTATCATAAATCAGACTTGGGCGATGGATTGCTGATAGTTCTCGACCTTCACCGTCTTGCACGCGCAATTTATTATCAATCTGATTGGGAGCGTCTGAACGGCAAAATGAGTACAAAGCCCATTTGTAGCTCGTTTTGCTACAAAGACCTAACTGAGCAGTAGTTGGCGTAATACGAAATGAGTTGTGCGGCTGCCAGCTTGTTCTCGGAACCTGGGTCGTGATAGCCCATCCAATATGGGTGTTTGATGACAGGGATGATACGGGAAATGCGGCTGAAAAAACCATAAAGGCTCGGTCAGTGGTATTATCCCAATTCACAACAACGACACTCGGATCACCAATGGCATATGTCTGACCAGGATTAAAAGCAAGACCATGCTTTGTCCACTGAGTAGGATTCAAGTCTCGCGGATCGCTCCGTTGCAAAAAGTCACTACTGGTGGCCGAAAATAGTTTATCTGTAACCGTCGTCTGGAACTGGTAGTCTACACCATGGTACAAAAGCTCGACTCGCTCGTTAGCATCGCGTATTAATGCGGTGGCATACAAATTACTTTTTCGTGTTAGGGTGGAACCAGCATCGGGCTGCGATTGAGGCGTTCCCGTGATTACTGGCGTGCTCTGGGGGTTCCAATTTTTCACTTTGTCAGGGTGATAATCTCCAGCCACGACACCAGAGAACACGATACGGTCTCCTGCTGAGGATCCAATCAATAAGCCGTCATCGACAACACTAGATCCAAGGGGAGATTTTTCCTCCACAACGGGATTTTCCTCTTTTTTGTTTTCTGAAGGCTTGGGAATAGACGATTCGTTAACAGGCTTAGTCAGCTTGCTACAACCCCAAAAAAGCAGACTTATTATCAAAATCCGTTTCATTAGTTGGATATCGGAACGCCATCAGATCAATCAAGGCGGGCATCTCAAACGATGATAATTAACCATAAAAACGGGCACTTAGTTTCTGGCAATGGGCCGGTAATAAACATCCAAATGACTACTCTGCCAGAGAAGCCAAGAATTATGATTTCCTGGCGTGTTTGCTCCCAATCACGCATGGCGTGGTTTTGTGGTGCAGGGCTGGTAAAAAAGGACCTGCAAAGAAACGAACGTGCCCAGCCTTTGACGAACCTAACGATTCTGACCCTCCACCAACCGGCAGGCGCTTTTCTTGAGTCCACTGGGCTCCCGAAGAGACTGCAATCCACGGTTGACCTTGATTATATGTATGACGTGTAATAGCTGGAGCCTCAAAGTGCTGGTTAAGAGGGAATTCGCCCTGCTCTGACTGCCCGGCTTGTAGCTATTCTCCAAACGTCACTAGGAGAAGAAAAAGTCATCCAAAGGAGTCCCGTTACTGTGAGTGAGGATTTCAGCCCCTATTCTGAGAGTGGCATTCCCTCTGTAATGTTATTCTTAGGATCGGTGAATGAAAAACGACTAGGTTCACTTTGAAAAAAAGGCAATCTTCCATCGCTTCATTCCTCACGTTACTACCCAGACGCGGAAGAAACACTGTCAACTGGTAGTCAGGCAATGACAAGTCTTGTGGAGGGTCTTTTTCCGCCAGGGTAATTATCGAGGACACCCACTTTATTATTTGTTTTTGAATAAAAGGTGATGAATCAATAGTCAATCAGTCGGATGTCCCCGTTTAGATTGGGTTTTTATTACTATGGGGGTTGGTAAAGTTTTGCGGAGCTTCTGCCGAAGAGTCGGTCTTAGACCAATAAGTCTACGACTGCATGGTTTTTAAGAGGAGACTATCGATGCGATATATTCGTCTGGTAACGACTTTTATGACGGTAATGCTAGGCGTTCATCTTATATCTTCTTGTAAAAGTAAGAGTAGCTCCAGGTCGTCAGGAGGTGGCGGGCCAGGCGGAGGGGCATCCGGTAATAAATCTTATTCGTGGACTGACGTATCATTAAAAAGCGGAAGCGATATCACCATGCGTGATAATGTCACAAGTCTTTGGTGGAGCAATCTTCGTCCTGAAAGAATGAATTGGGAAAAGGCAGAACGTGAATGTGCAAATTTATCTTACAATGGCCAAAGTGACTGGAGACTTCCTAGCAGAGAGGAGCTTCAAGCTGCATACCGTACCCAGATTAGCTCGCATGGGCGAGAGGGTTGGATAGATAAGAGCAATTTCTTGGGCCGTATTGGGTTCTGGTCTGGGTCCGAGCATTCCGCCTCAACTTCTCTTGCCTGGGCGGTTAGCTTGGCCGATGGAGAATCTTATTACCCCTATAAGGTTTTTGCAAATCACGTTGTTTGCGTGAGGTAGCTCCATACCAAATCAGAGCTCAGTACAAGAATCTATGGAAGTAGATCAGGTTTCGAGCTTTAACCTAAATGGCGAGCAAGAAATAACTCTAACTAGGAATGATTTGGCTGCAATAACGATTATCGTTACAAATTTGACCCATAATATTTGTAGTATGAATCCCAGCCAGCAACGTGCTCTATTTGTTGATGTCTTGGCGACTGCTATTGCGAATATTGTATGCTCTCAAAAAGTCCTTGATGTCTATGCGCCAACAAAATCATTCATGACTAAGTCTTGCTTACGCATCGTCACTAAAGCTGCTTCATCAAAAATTCAAGAAGCAATTGATAAGGCTCAATGCAAAACCCAGAGCAAAAAGCCTAGTCAGGTAAGCGGGCCATCGCCTTGATAGTTGGTTTGTGTCCCGAAAAGAATGTAAATAAAGACCCCCAAAGCTTTCGCTTCGGGGGTCTTTTGTTTGTCTCTCATCCACTCCGACGTCGGAGTAGGGTGTTGACGGGGTGTCCCAGAAGATTGCTCTAGCCAGGACTTGGCTGACTTACATCATGCCGCCCATGCCGCCCATGCCTGCATATGTAATTTGGGTTTGGTATCGAGAAGTATCAGCTCGTCATTACAGGTAGTTAGATTAACCATCAAGCGCATTGCGCGCCCCTTCTTTGGTACTGAACTAGATACAGAGGCATCAAATTCGTGTCGCAACCGTGTCGTTTTTAAAACTGTCCTTCAGTATGGTGGCATTTGCAGGTGTAAATAAATAGTTTACAATGTATATACATTGTGTTGTAATGCCGGTTATGAAGTACACTTGGGACGAAATTAAAAACCAGAAGAATCACCAGAAGCACGGAATTTGGTTTGAGGAAGCTCAGACTATTTGGGCTGATGGACTGGCGGTTGAATTTTTTGATCCAGAGAGCAGTGACGATGAGGATCGCTTCATCAGGATTGGCCATTCAAAACGTGCGAATGTCCTGCTTGTGGTTTTTTGTGAACGGGATGATGGCAATATCATTCGAATTATTTCGGCTAGAAAAGCGACTAAAAAGGAAAGAGAAGACTATGAAAAAGGAATATAACCTCAAGAAATTGACAAAAAGGCCTGGTAAGACGAAGGTTGACCCGGATGCTGTTAAGGTGCCGATTAGTTTGAGACTTGACGCTACTGTGTTAGCGATGCTCAAAACAGAATCAGATAAGCGAGGATTGCCATATCAGACTTTGATCGGCAGTATTTTGCATCAGTTTGTGCATGGTGAGCTTATTGATCGAAAGACGATCGAGATTCTCAAAAAATTGAAGGCGTCCTAGTAGGCGGCAGATACATTTAAAATCTCGATAACATGTGGATTAAATTAATCAATGGGTCGGCATAGCTTGATTTGTTATTAATTCACTTCGAATATTGCCTGAATTTCAACTGGAGAGTTTAGGGGGAGTGAAGGAGCCCCAACGGTTGCTCGTGCATGCTTCCCACGTTCACCCAGAAAACTCACCACGAGGTCAGAAGCGACGTTCATCAGATCTGGATGTTGTGTATAGCCTTCCTGGGTGTTGAAATAACCGTTGAGCTGAACGCAGCGCTTCACTTTGTCAAAAGTGCCGTCCACGGCAACTTTTAAAACAGCCAGTACATTCAGCATGGTTGTTTTGGTGGAGTCTTTAGCTTGCTGTTCATTAATATCCAATCCGATTTTTCCCGGATTTACAATTTTGCCATCCCTTATCGCAACTTGATTGATGAACACCAGATTGCCGGAGCGAACGAATGGAAGGTAATTGCCAACAGGCTTGGGTGCTTCAGGTAAAGTTAGTGATATATCCATTTTAGAATCCGAAGATTCCTGAGAGCCGCGTGTAAGCGCGCAGGACGAGAAAAAGATAACGACAATCAATGGGGGCAAAATTCTCATATTTTCCTAACTCTTGTGGGTGAGTGAATAACCATGAGTCAATCTACACTCTGCCACAAGGAAAACCCAAATCCGAGGTTCTTACCTCGTCTTTTGCTGAGCTGGTGTGATTGTTCTAATTCAAGTTAAACCAAGCGATTCTTATGTTGAACTTGTGCAATTTTACTTAAGAGGAATTGAGAATATCTCTCTGGTAAATGCCGGAGACTGTCTAAGTGTTATCACATCGAGGCTTTGCCGTGGGTCTGCTTTGGTCGCAAGTGAGTCGAGAGCCACCTTGCCGAGTCCTAATATGTTTATTCCAAGAGTGGTTGGGTTGACGGTCGCAATCGCTTGCGCCGCAAGTTTCACGGATGGAGGATCTTCATAGTGGTACACGTCTAGCATTATTCTATTACCAACAATTTTTAGAAGCCGCGGTTTTTTATCCAAAACCGTTGTAGGCAGAGTTGAAAAATTGAAGCTTAGCTCTACGTAATCGTATTTTATTTTTTTGAGATTTTCTAAGCCAACACTGTTGCTTGGAATCGATGAAAACGCCTTTTCTAGGACAGCGCGACTGTAGGCGTCTATACCTTGAATTCGTGCCTGCCAAAGACCACTTTGACTCCGAGAGATTTTGGCTGCTGCTGATCCGCTTTTTCGCAGTTCAAAAACTGTTTTTGGCACATCAATTCGTGCAGACAATTCCTCGGCGATGCTTTTAATGGGGATGTGTTGCCCGGCGTCAAACGAGATCACTCGCCTTGACTTGGAAATATTCTCATCGGCGGAGTTGTCTGATACCAGGAATGTGCCAGGCCCGGGCAGTAACTTTTGATATCCCTTCGTTGATTGATTGGTGTGTTTGGGATTTTCGTCAGCGGTAGATTTAAATTTCGCCGCTACTTCGGAGGCGCTGCGTCTCGAAATTTCAGATGATGAGTCCCTCTCAGTGCGCTCTGTAAGCTTTAATCTAATATATTTTTGGTCTGTGGAATTTGTAGTCAAATAATCTTCTGAGAGCCTCGTTAGTAATAAATATAGTCCCCAGTGCAATAGTAGGGAAGCAACAAATAGATTAATGATACGGCCGTATTGCATTGTTCTTCAGAGTTTAAGAGCCTAAAGATGATTGGGTCATTGAAACAGTGATAGTAAGTCTATAGAAGTGGTAATGACTGATAAAGGCTTATCGGCAGCCATCGAGTGTTCGGCGCGCACGCGAAATATTGATCGGTACGCAGATAATTCCACGCCAGCCACCGAAAAATACCTTTGTTTTTTGGCCTCGGTGTTCTCCACGAAGCGTCGCCCAACGAACGCTCCGGCCTCAAAGGGCAAGAAAGAATTAAAATCCGGCAAAGGCCAGTTAACTCCTATCGTTACAGACGAGGTATTAAGGCGGCGGTTACCGCCCGAAGAGGCACTTATAGAAAGCCTGTCGCGGGCACGCCACTCTAGGTGGAGTTCCTGAAAATTCTCTTTTATGGATGATGCTTCTACGTCGTTTGATATTGCGCCAGATATATTGCTTCCCAAAGGTATATATAGATACCAAGTGTTCTTCGCGTCCAGCCAGGTTAAGGGTGTTTGTTGTTTTTCTGTTACGGTTACAGCTTGGGACGTTGCTGCCGCCGGAGATAAAACGGCGATGTTTCCTATTCGTGCACCGGAATACTTTGCTGAAACGGCAGTTAGAAGCTTACCGTCTGTGGTAAGCACTGGTCCTCCGGAGTTGCCAGGACTAATTGACATATCCGTTATAATATTTTTCCTGTTTATTTTAGAGATGATCCCAGAGGATATGGAAAAGGCTAAATCATCTTCGACATCGCGGGAGATTGGATGACCGATAGTGCAGATGGGTTGCCCCTCTTTGATCGAGGGGGATTGATCAAGCAAAAATGGCCGTCTTTTCACAGGAGAATTTAGTTTTAAGATCGTAAGGTCATGATCTTCGTCTTTGTAAATTGGTACGGCGTCTCTCTCCTCGGATTTTCCGCCACTCTTCCACTTAACCTTCACGGGTCTGATCAAATTAACACAATGCCAAGCGGTGAGGACCCGGTCGTCTGCGACTAGACTGCCCGAGCAGCCTGCACCTGCCGAAGATATAAAAGGGATCGATTCTACAGAGGATTGATAGACGCTACGCCAGTCATTGGCAAGGGTCATGTGTGGGCAAAGCAAAATTAATCCAGCATTGAAAACTCTCATCCAGCGTATCCAACGACAAAAATAGGCAAGGTGGGGTTTTGATACTACGCGAATAAAAATTTTACTAGCCCTTTATGTAAAGCAGTATCAATTACCATGCTTAAAAAAATAGCGCCGCGACCCCATTCAGAGTCCTTGCTGCGGGCGAGATTAAGATTTGGACTTTTAGAATTCAGTTTTACTGAAGAGGAAAAACCCAAAGCCGAGGCTCTCACCTCGTCATTGGGTCTTCGTTGTGGAGCAATTGGGGCATTTGTAGGGAGGACGATTCTGAGATCGTCCCTAAAAATCGTCCCTTCAGCGAGATCCTTCGGCTAACGCCTCAGGATGACGCCTGATTATTACATCATGCCGCCCATGCCGCCCATGCCGCCCATTCCACCCATGCCGCCAGCGGCTGGAGCGTCGTCCTTATCCTTTGGCTTCTCTGCGATCATTGCTTCAGTTGTAAGAAGCAAGCTTGCTACGGATGCCGCGTTGATAAGAGCGGTTTTTGTTACTTTAGTTGGGTCGATGACGCCAGCTTTGTAGAGGTCTTCGTAGACTTCTGTCAATGCGTTGAAGCCTTCGCCGCCAGTGTGTTTTTTCACTTTGTCGACAACAACAGCTGGCTCAAGGCCGGCGTTGAATGCGATTTGACGAAGAGGTTCTTCGATTGCACGGCGAACGATCGACACGCCAAACATTTGCTCTGGGTTTAGCTTAAGCTTATCAAGAGCTGGTTGAGCGCGAAGAAGAGCAGTTCCGCCGCCTGGGACGATGCCGCTTTCAACAGCTGCGCGAGTCGAGTTGAGGGCGTCTTCTACGCGAGCCTTCTTCTCTTTCATCTCAGTTTCAGTTGCAGCGCCAACTTTAACAACGGCTACACCGCCAACAAGTTTCGCTAAACGCTCTTGGAGTTTTTCACGGTCATAGTCAGACGTCGTATTTTCGATTTCGCCGCGGATTTGTTTAACGCGAGCTTCGATTTTGGACTTGTTGCCTTGGCCGTCAACGATTGTCGTGTTGTCTTTGGAGACAGAGATTCGCTTAGCGCGGCCTAGGTT
>JBEIGW010000112.1:0-9029 GCA_040381655.1 Deltaproteobacteria bacterium | reverse complement strand
CTTCATGGGACGCCCCGTAGTAGGCTACTCAGCTAACAAATGTTACCTGACTAAAAAAGCAGCTCTAGCGCTTTCCAAGGCGCAAATATTACTGCGTAAAAAAAACCTCGGCCTTCTGGCATTTGACTGCTTCCGCCCAGCTAGAGCGGTAGCCGATTTCGTTGCCTGGACTAAAGATCCCAAAGACTCTGAGATGAAACCTATCTTCTACCCAGATGAGCCCAAGGAGTCATTAATCGAGCGCGGGTACATCGCTGATCGATCCGGCCACAGCCGTGGAAGCACGATTGATCTGACAATTATTGACACCCGAAGATTAAAGCCCCCGGTCAAAGCTTGGCCTCTACTTCAATTTCGCGAGGAAAAAACCGATTGCCGTTCACAGCCCAATATCTCCTCCACGGGCCAGCTCGATATGGGCACCATGTTTGACTGTTTTAGCTTACGAGCTAACACCCTTAATTCTGAAATTTCCTCAGCAAATAAAGCAAACCGTAAAATCCTTTTGGATGTCATGGAGTCGTCTGGATTTTCAAATTATGAAAAAGAATGGTGGCACTTCACCTTGAAAGATGAGCCTTTCAAGGATGCTTATTTCGATTTCCCGATTGAATGATCAAAGATTTTTTACAACCTGTAGATGGCCATCTAAAATTCAGTAATTTCAGGGGAACTTTTCGGTAATTTTCTCACCTCAACGCCAGGCCTATTAGAACCCTTGATCGAAATAACACCACTTGCCGCGTCCTCACGTTTCACGACAAATTTGACGTGAGGCAGCTTGTTAAAATCGAGAGGTTTTTCTTCGGACCCATTGTCAGTGTTATACGTGGCTGACATTGTCACATTTTGTGTTGCGGTTATAACAGCACCGTCCGCAGTCATTGCATTACAGCCCACTTCTGCAGACGATGTATTTACTGAGCCCAGTCCTGATGGTGGCGCAACAGGCTCACAAGTTAGATAGGCGCCAGTGACCACGACAGGGTCACTGGCGGTCTCGGGTTTTTGAGTCTCTTCTGTCTTTGAAGAGCTAGAACCACTAACACCGGCTTTCTCCGAAATATCAGAGCAGCCTCCATAGAGGATAAAAAAAAGACCGGTGCCAATGACATATAGCTGTTGCATAGATGGAAGGTTATCGGAGCAATCATCCGGCGGCTTTAGGACATAAGTCAGAATCATAACCCAATGTAATAATGGAGATTAAACGAGAATGCGAACCTATTTAGATGCACCGATTGCCTTATACAGCTTGTCCTCAGACCAGATTTTAACGCCAAGGGATTTGGCTTTAACCATCTTACTCGACGTGGAATCGGTCTCATTGGTGACCAGGACCGATGTCGTTTTCGATACGGACGATCCGGTGCGTCCACCTGCGGCCTTAATCATATCTTCCACCTCCTTACGAGGTCGACTAAGAGCACCGGTAATGACTAAGATCATTCCTGATAGCGGCCCATCCGTCACCACCTGCGGCAAGGTCGGCTTCACACCAACCGCAAGGAGCTGCTTGATCAGAGCTTTTGAACGCTGCAAACCACCAACAATCTGCTCAGACGATTTCTGGGCAAAACCATCAATGGCCACGAGGTCTTCTACTTTGGCACCCAAAATGGCATCCAGGTCAGAAAAAACCTCGAGAAGCTTTTCCCAGGTGGTTTGTCCGGCACCCTCAATGCCGAGGCCATTTAAAAACATGGCCAGAGGCATTCGTTTCGTTACTTGAATGTTCTCAAATAGTTTTTGGGCCATTTTTTCTTTGGTAGCAGGCATCATCAGAAGTTTTTCAACCGTGAGTTGATAAAGATCAGGAATCGATCCAACGAGCTTCATATCCATCATGATTTGAAGTCTTTTATCACTAAGGTCGTCGATCCCAACCGCTTTGATCCAATTAAGAATCATGCCCGACTGCTGCGCTGGGCAAGCTATGTGATTCGTGCATTTTATTCTGATGTCGTCTGCAACCAGAGACTTAAGACAGCTGGGACACTTGTCTGGAATAACGCAAGTTCCAGACCCTGCCGTGACCACGCTTAGAAACTTGGGAATCACTTCGCCCGAGCGCACAAGCTCGATCGTGTCACCGGCCTTAAGATTGTAGGATTTGACGTGGGACGCGTTATGCAACGTAATATTGGTGATAGTTGCACCGCTCAGCTCCACCGGGTCCACAACCGCCACCGGGGTTACGACACCAAGGCGCGAGGTCGCCCACTCTATCCGGACTATTTTTGATCGGGCGGTGGCTCCTTGCCATTTAAAACTTAGCTTGTAGCGCGGATGATGGGACGTTGCACCAAGCTCTTCATGTAGCGATAACGTATCATAAGTAAACACAGCTCCGTCACAACCAACCTCGTCGTCTTCCATGATCTGGCGAACGTCGGCCAAGTATTGATCAATCTCCTTTGGGCTTTTAAGCAGCCGCGGTTCAGGCATCCTATAACCCCGTGCTGCTAGCCATTCAAGCTTTTGCATCTCACGTGCAAATCCAGGAAGGCCAATCACATCAAAAGCAAAAAAATTGAAAAAACGCGCTAGTTCACCATGCACTTTGCGACCGAGTATCCCAGCTACGATATTGCGAGGACTCGTCGGACGTTCCAGTCCAAGCGCCACCATTTCGTCTGAAAGCCTTAAAAAATTGGACTCCGAGCAGTACAACTCACCACGCACCTCAAAATCAGACGCTGGCGCCACCTGCGGGATTGCATCAGAGACCCACTTCAATTTGGCCGTAACATCCTCTCCCTCTCGTCCATTGCCGCGAGTTTTTGCCAGGGCAAAACGCCCGGCCCTGTAAACCAGAGACATGCTTGTTCCATCAACTTTCAGAGTACCTACAATGTCTTGCCCCTCTGCCCACTTCTGCAGGGATTTGACGTCGTACGTCTTGTCGAGAGATAGCATGGGTGTTTCGTGAATCACTTTGGGATTCGATGACTCAAGATTGACCGCACCGACTATACCCAGCACAGGATGGTAGGGAGCTAGAGCCTTTAACTCGTCTTCAAGCTTGTCGTAGTCTACATCGGCCATGACTGGACGGCCGGCGTAATAGAGATTCTTATGGCGCATGATTTCTGAAGACAACCAATGCACGCGGTCTGGGTCATATGACTTAAGTTTAACTTTTTTGGACGACACTAAATTCACTCTTTATAAAAAAGGCGTTTTAAGACTAAACAAACTTCGCCTGCCTGGTTGCATTTTGTCACGGCAGACGCTGCAGTTCTAGACGATTTTTTGGGTCGCTTAAAGGCCGTTAGCACCGAATTTGCAATGGGATTCAGGAGGCATCCAGTGTAGGATCAATCTCCGATGAGCGAGACAACATCACAAGTGCAGCGCCTTTACGAGAGACGACCCTATCCTCACTATCCGCTTTTGGCCAAACCCCGCTGGCAGGATGGATACTTAGGTAGCTCTCTTTTTGCGCACCAGCTTTGCCACGGGCGGGGGATTGACACCCATATGCCCAGAAACTTTCTAAGTATCGGGTCTGGGGAAATCCTTCCCTACATCATCCGCCAATGGGAATCTTCGGCAACACGACTTGATTGTGTGGACCTGAGTCAACGCAGCATCCGTCGTGCCCAATTTCGCACCGCACTACTCGGTCGCAAACTAGTATTCCACTGTAACGATATAAATATGTTACTTCAAAGTGGCTCACTGAAGGATCGGGTATTCGATCACGTCGAAGCTTACGGAGTGTTGCATCACATATCGGACTTTACAACGACTCTCCGACTGATTGGCAGTCACCTGACGCCTCATGCAAGCATCCGGATCATGGTCTACAACTCGCCCGCCAGATCCTGGATTTGGCAGCTTAATCGTGCTTTTCACTGTCTTGGTTTAAAATTTGAGTCAGATTCTGATATCCAGAAAGCCCGAAATCTATTGTTCTCACTGGCGCAGGTTTCGCCTCGTCTTGACTACCGGCTAAAACAGCTGGGGGAAACGTCTCTAAAAAATAATACTCGATTTGCAGACACATTTCTTCACCCCTGGGAGTCCCGATCCAGCATCAGTAACTGGCTAAAGGCTTTCAAAGATTGCGGTCTGAGGACATGCGCCCTCTTTGATCGCTATGCAGAACTCGATGATTTAGAAAATCCACTCTGGAGATTTCCCAACGTTAAAGATCTGGAAGACCGGGCCCATGACTTGCGCTTTGAAAACAATCTTGAAATTTGGCTCAAACCAGATCCAACCAGATTCGACCAAAGACGATTAAACGCGCCCGATGCGACTCCGCACACCATTCCAGTTCGCCTACGACTAACTATGCCTCCCACAAATTTTATGAAATACACGGAAACCGACCGACTACCCTTCGCCTGGAGACTTGCCTTATGGCATGGATTTCTTAAATCTCTGCATGGTTTTAAAGACCCATCATCAACAAACATCATCAAGCAGTTGGATTTCACTGCAGCAGCGCGCTTGGCGCGCGTCGGCCTTATTCTACCCGCCATGGCAGCCGCCGCTGGTCGATTTGATGAGCTGGTGAGTCCCATGGTTACCGGTATTTCACCGCCCATCCTTCCGGAAGCGAGTAATGATCTTGTTCGTCCCCATCTAATCAAGCTTTGCACTGGAATCAGTAGTGATTCACCAAAAATTGATCTGGCAGTTCGACGGATTCTTAGTGTTGTTTGATCAAGACGATATTTAGGAATTTCTTACGAGACGGTAACAATGGGAGACAATCTTTTTAAAGATCGTTTCACTCTCTTTTACGTCATTATGAAATTTTTCACGTCGGGAGTTTATTTCAACATCCATCATATTCTTTGGATCAAACCCAAGTCCTCTAAAACTAGCAGCATGATAAGGCGTCTTAACGATCTCATCAGCTTCCGAGTAAACGGAGCATTTTTTAAGCCGATTGAAGACCTCAAAGTTCTCAGAAAATATTCGCTTAACCTCGGAAGATCCAGGACCGCCTGAGGTTACGTAGTAAGGTTCTAGAGCTCCACCCCCACCACACTGATCGGGAAAAATTGTACATGGATAAAGCTCATCTTGTCCGCGAACGATACCGGCCAAACCAATAAATAGTCGTACATGATCGGCGAGACGATACGTGCTGCTTTTCATACGTCTCGCTTCCACGATCGCTTTGGCCGCCACGAACTGACCCATGGAGTGCCCCACAATATCCAAAGTCATATCGGATCGCTTCGACCTTGATAAAATTTCATAGATTTGCTCGGCCACAGTGGCTGCCATCACGTCCACTGGTTGAAGGTCATCGTACTCGACGATATGCACCGCACTAAATCCTAGATCCATAAACCGTCGCTTCAAAGTCGTAAGATCCGTATAGGGTTTAATTTTAGATTCCCACAGAGCTTTAGGTTTACGCGGGCTTCGACCCCATCCATGCACGAGGATAACTGCGTGGTTTGATCGAGGATTGACGGAAAAAGATTTTAGGGACGACGTATTTGCTTGCCCTGACGTTGGCCACAACAGCATCACAGGTAGAATAAACTGAATCCAGTGTGTCATTTAAAACTCTCGCCCTCAAAATGGTCTCCCTTGTATTTTACCTCATCATGCTGTTCGCCGCCAAAACCCCCAAAAAAATACATAAAAACAAAACCATCCCCGAGCACTCAAAAGCCCGAAGATGGTTATAGCGAACAAAAAGATACTAATTCAGCCTCGCCAATTCCGCCAAAACGGCCTCTGTGTGTCCGTCAACTGAGACTTTTGGCCAGACGTAAGCGACTCGACCTTGCCCGTCGATGAGAAACGTCGCACGCTGCACACCCATGTATTTTTTGCCGTAGTTATTTTTTTCAACCCAGACACCGTAAGCCTTGCACAATTCACGCTCTTCGTCTGACACGAGTACAAAATCAAGGCCATACTTAGCCCTAAACTTCTTGTGACTTTCTGGACCGTCTGGACTGACCCCAATAACTACCGCGTTTTCACCGATAAGCTTAGGTTTATGTTCCTGAAAAGAGCAAGCTTCGCGTGTGCAACCTGGAGTGTCATCCTTGGGGTAAAAATACAAAACCACGTTCTTGCCGCGGTAACGAGACAGGCTGACCATGCCATTGACGTCACTTTGCAGAGCAAAGTCAGGGGCCGTATGTCCGACCACGGGCATCGCGCCTGCTTTCTTTGGCTTTGACGGGCCGGTAGCTTTTCGGGCAACTTTTTTCACCCTCGTCCCCGCAGGCTTTTTCTTGGTCGCGGACTTAACGGCCTTTTTCACTGATTTTTTCACTGATTTTTTCGATACTTTTTTTGCAGATTTTAGTGTTGATTTCACTTTGGACTTTTTTGTTTTTTTTGCATTCGCTTTTTTGGCGGCCATCTCGGTAGACTCCTCGGTTACAGGTGAGATACATTATCACCAGAGCCCACAAGGTTCGCCATTTGCCAGTAAACTGTCAACAGTTAAGACGACCTCAAAACACAGGTAATTATGACAACCATAATTCTTGGCGCCTCTGACAAAAAAGAGCGTTACTCCCATAAAGCCCTAAGAATGCTCTTGGAGCACGGGCATCAAGTCGCACTGGTCCATCCCTCGCTAAATTCCGTCGATGGTATTCCCGTTAGTCACGCAATGACCGATATTAGGCAGCCCATTGACACCGTCACCGTCTATGTCAGTGCAAGCATTAGTGATGGATTAGCAGAGGAGTTTCTTAAGATAAAACCAAGAAGGGTGATCTTCAATCCCGGCGCAGAAAACCCACGATTGTCCCGAGTACTGCGAGCCAACTCCATCAGCACGATCGACGCGTGCACCCTGGTTTTGCTTCAAACAAATCAGTATTGAATCAATCTTCGCCGGTGATGAGGTCAGGGCGCAGCTTTTTCGTAATAAGAATAGACTGATTTTTACGCCAGTTTCGAATAGCCTCGTGGTTGCCACTGAGAAGCACATCCGGTACCTTCTGGCCACGCCAGTCGGAGGGTCTCGTATAGCTAGGATACTCCAAACGGCCAGCCATTCCTGGGCCAAACGAATCATCATTCGCACTTTGATCATGCCCCAGCACACCTGGAACAAGCCGGAGAATACTTTCCGACATCATCAATGCTGGTAGCTCGCCACCAGCGAGTACGACATCACCAATACTAAATTGCTGATCGACACACTGATCGATAAAACGCTGATCGACTCCTCCAAAACGTCCACAGATGAAAACTAGCGGCGACCGCGAGACGGCTAGGTTCTGGGCTGCAGTCTGAGTCCAAGGCCTACCGGCGGGTGATGTATAAATGACGATCGGCTTTTCTCCAGATAATTTTTTTTGGCGTATAAAATCAAGAGCCTCACCAAGGCAGTCCGGCCGCATAATCATTCCGTCGCCGCCGCCGTATGGAGCGTCATCCACGGAACCATGCTTATCGGCAGCAAAGTCTCGCAAATCGATCGACAAAACATCCGCAAAGCCTTGGGACTCCGCCGATTTGATGACGCCAAACTCCCGGTATGACTCGATGACTCCAGGGTGGATCGTGACGAATGCGATGATACGC
This sequence comes from Deltaproteobacteria bacterium, assembly GCA_040381655.1. Classification (GTDB taxonomy): domain Bacteria; phylum Bdellovibrionota_B; class Oligoflexia; order Oligoflexales; family RGVZ01; genus CAMDKS01. The sequence continues at coordinate 1,499 of JBEIGW010000112.1, read as the reverse complement.
TTAGGATTCATGCTTGACTCGCGAGTTCCAAATCTCTTCAAAGACTGCACCGGGTACATTCAGGCACAGGGAGTTCTCACCACGTTTAAACGACATGTCTACGTAATCAGAGATGACTGGGATTTCGAGGTCAGAAGATCCCGATGGATTGACCACAATGATATTTACAGAAGCAGGCATTTTTATGACATCCTCGACTATTCCCAAAAGCACACCGTCCGCATCAAAAACCTTACGGCCTTTCAGATCACTCAGTAGGAACTCTTTATCATCCTGCACGGATATCAGATGACTCTCCGCCCAGATGGACATACCTGTAAGCAGCTCGGCAGAGCTTCTATCACTGGCTAAATCACACAAAATCACCGGTCGACCATTTTGAACAAATGACTTTAAAATTTTTGCATCTTTCGCCGTATCGACTGTTCTGCCAATTTGGACAATCTTCAACGATTCTGGCATCGGTTCATCACGACCAGAAACGTAAAAAGAGCCTTGGAGACCCAAAGCTCTTCCCACGATTCCAATTTTAAGAAGCATCACTTCGTCGTTTTTTTAGTTGCCGCTTTAGGAGCTTTAGCGGCCTTAGGAGTCTTAGCTGCCTTGGGCTTCTTTGCTTTTGCTCCGGTAGGTGCCGTGGTCTTTGCGCGCTCCAGCTTGATGCCTTTTTTGTTCATCAAAACACGCAGAGTGTTGCTCATGGTCGCACCGATACCATACCAGTAACGAACGCGCGCCTCATCAACAACGAATGTCGACGGCTCAGTTGATGCATCATAATAGCCGACTTTTTCCAAGAATTTCTTGGTGGCTGATGCGCGACTGTTAGCCGCAACAATGTGATAGAAGGGACGGTGAGTGTTACCGTGACGTTGCATACGAAGCGTTGTTGCCATGAATCCTCCGGAATTCAAACATTACATCTTAATCACTTGAGTCACGGCGACGGTCCATCGAACCATTTTATACGCCTAGACCTTAAATCCATTTATTTTACGGGGAGCGCCATCACCCTATAGGTCGATGCTTTTCCTCAAAATGGAGCCGACTTATAGCACGCTGTTAAAATACATTTCAAGGATATTTAGTACAAAAACCGCGCTCTGAAGGGCAATAAGAAAAGACTCAAGTCGGAGGGTCAAATATCGAGTAGCTGGCTGAATTCGCAGCCGTCATGCGAGCCCCACATTGCTTACATGGGGGAGCCTTGGTTTCAGGGCTAATATTCTGGAATAACTGATCAAATGTCACCATGCGGTCTTCTGACTCATTGCATTTGGGACAAACAAATGCGATGTAAGCACTCACGACTTTTGCAACACGTTTTTTGACCCCTAAAAGCACGGGCGTCACGATCAGCTGCTCGGAAATAACGGCTGGACACTGTAAATATTCTAGAGACTTATCGCCCCACTGGGTCAAAAACTTCATCCAAGATCTAACACCAATAGAGTTGATGCGGGTGACCCTTGAAAAGTCGATGCGAAGGGGGGGCGATT
>JBEIGW010000111.1:0-9087 GCA_040381655.1 Deltaproteobacteria bacterium | reverse complement strand
GATGCTATGACGTTTTTGACAGGATATGTTGTCGAGCTATCGCTTTCAGTCGACAATCTCTTCGTTTTCATCTTGATATTTGGGAGCTTCAAAATCGAGCCAAAATATCAACACAGAGTCTTATTTTGGGGTGTACTTGGAGCCCTTGTGATGCGTGCCATTTGCATCAGCGTAGGCGTAGCTGCACTGCAGCGTTTTGAGTGGTTAACGTTTATCTTCGCTGCCATTTTGATTTGGGCCGGTATTAATACATTTCGCGGCGAGGACGAGGATTCTGCGGCCGACCCATCAAGCGGATTCATAAGCCGTAACCTGCGAAAAATTATTCCAGTAAAAGATGATTACAAAGGGCACGATTTCTTTATCCGGGAAAACGGGAAGCTCATGGCCACGCCTTTGTTTTTCGCGTTGGTACTGGTCGAAGCGTCCGACGTGATTTTTGCCGTGGATTCGATTCCTGCTGTTTTGGCCATCAGCAAAGACCCTTTTATTGTCTACAGTTCAAACATCTTTGCCATTTTGGGCCTCAGGAACCTTTATTTTGTCCTTGCCAGCATGGTCTCTATGTTTAAGCACCTCGACAAAGCAATATCGTTTATTTTGATTTTCATAGGCATAAAGATCGGACTAGAGCACTGGTATCATATCCCAGTTGGTGTTGCTTTAGGTGTCATTCTTGCAGCTCTCGCGGCAGGACTTGGAGCCTCGCTCGTGAAGCGGGAAAAAAACAATAAATAAATAAACTGCATGATTTTACAGAAAACGCGACCCAAACGAAGAGTCCGACGACGCCATTGAACATTCTCACCTTCAACCATCACGAGTCGTATCTTTCAAGCCTTGCTAAGACAGGATATCATTTTGACGTCGTCACAAAATACGGCTCCCTTGATCTTAATTGGAATCAACGCGCACGCCCGGTGCCAGAGAACGTCAATTTGGTCGAGTTTGACTCACTGATCAAACAAAAACTCAGGTCTGGGCACTATGATATAGTGATATGTCACACTATAAAAAACCTACTCTGGGTTTGGTTTTATTTGAAGCCACGCTATGTGTTTGTGGCCCACATTCCTCTTTTTCATGATTCGTTTCATAATAAAATCAAATCCGCCGTCAAAAAATTAATATGGCGACTGTTTACCGCCACTCACCGTGCTGACTTTTTTGCGGTCAGTGATTTCAAACGGATATCTTGGAACGAGCCAGGCACGGTTGCTGTCCTTGCCCCAGACGAATTTCCACCTCTAAAGTCCTTGGATAAAGACAGCGAGGTCTTGATCATCTGCAATAATTTGGCTGAACGAGGTGATGAGCTTGGTCTTGATATGATCATGCGACTGCAAAAAGGTCTAACCATACGAACAATCGGTAACAACCCCGGCATTGAATTCAATATCAAACCACGAGACTTCCGTGATTTTCAGGAGCTTGTGACAGGGTTTCATATTTATCTTTATACAATCAAGATGCCCTGGGGGGATGGTTACAATACGGCCCTGCTCGAAGCCATGCGCATGGGTATGGCTATCGTCACCGTCCAGAACCCCTCTTCTCCGATTGTGAATGGGGTAAACGGGCTTGTCGGACGGGATGAACAAGACATCCTCAAACACATAAAATTCTTGAAAGATAACCCGGCTGAAATAAAGCGCCTAGGTCAAGGCGCTAAAGAAACGATCAAAAATCATTTTTCCGAAGCCAAGTTCATAACAGCATGGCGACAAGTACTTGAACCTGCAAGGCGCTAGATACCATTAAAGCATATTCAATGGATCTTCCAGGTAGCTCACAAGTGTCTGAAGGAATTGGGCACCCATGGCTCCATCGATCACTCTATGGTCACAGCTGAGAGTCATCTTCATGCGAGGTTGCGCAACTACTTGCCCCTTGGCATCGACAGCCGGCGTTGGGATCGTTGCCCCAACAGCTAAAATAGCCGCTTGTGGTGGATTGATGATAGCCGTGAACTCTTCAATACCGAACATGCCGAGATTGGATATTGTGAACGTGCCACCGGCATAGTCCTCATTTGAGAGCCGTCCGTCTTTGGCTTTGGTCGCAAGATCTCGAGACATGAATGCGATCTCTTTTACAGATAGCTGATCCGTATTTCGGATAACGGGAGTGACAAGTCCAGTTGGTAAAGCCACAGCCATAGCAACATGGACGTTGCCGTATTCGACAATCGATTCACCTTGCCACGACGCATTGATCTCTGGATGTTTATGCAATGCCCTGGATACGGCCATGATCACAAGGTCATTGACACTGACTTTAACACCTGATTTTTCTGCATCTTTATTCAACCTGCTTCGCCATTCATTCATGCGGGTCATATCAGCCGACACGGTTAGATAGAAATGCGGTGCTTCGTTCTTTCCAGCAAGTAGGCGCTTAGCAATCGTCTTGCGCATCATCGAATTTGGAATGACTCGGTCTTCACCTGTACGCACAGCGCGAGTCACCACGGGGTGACGCGAGGACCCTATGGAATCAAGATCCTTTGCCACGACGCGCCCCGATGGACCAGAGCCAGCCACACCTGCCAGGTCAATGCCTCTGTCAGCGGCCATTTTCTTTGCCAAAGGTGAAGCCTTCAAACGACCGTTTGCGGCCTGCGGAGGCTGAACGACCGCCACCGGTGTGGGCTTTGACATCGCGGTGATTGGGGCAGGGATCTTGGCAGGTGCTACTGCGGGCTTGGTCTCCTGGGGCTTAGCAGCCTTACCACCCTGAGATTTAGCCATAAGCTCATCTAGGTTAAAGGACTCACCTTTCTTTCCAATAACGCATAATGGCGCACCAAGGGGTGCCGTCTTCTTTGGCTCAAGCAATATCTTCAAAACCACGCCCTCAGCCGATGAGGCAAAAGCCATGGTTGCCTTGTCCGTCTCAATCTCGACTAGGTCTTGACCCTCATCGATGACCTCGCCTTCCTTTTTCAACCAGTTGGCAACCGCACCTTCTTCCATGGTGTCGGAGAGTTTTGGCATGACGATCAGCTGAGCCATTTTTTTAATTCCTTATTGTTCACTTTTGGACACACTTACATTTATACACCGGTGAATTCGTCAATCCATATAAAGGACTTGCTTGATGACCGGTATGATTCGCTCTGTTTCCGGCAGAACCCTGTGTTCGAGATTCTCGGCGTAGGGCATAGGCACAAACTCATTTGAAACCCGCATCACAGGCGCATCCAGCTCGTCAAAACAAACTCTTTGAATCTGTTCTGCGATGTATGATCCAACTGATGCCGCCTGGTAGGCTTCCTCAATAATCACGACCCGGTGTGTTTTTCTGACAGAGTTAAAAATCATGTCCTCGTCGAGAGGCCGCAGAGTTCTTGGGTCAATCACCTCGCACTCAATTCCCTCCTGCGCTAGCTGCTCGGCGCAAGCCATAGCCCTAGCAACCATCTTGGTCCACGCGATCAGTGTCACATGGTTGCCTTCGCGTTTAATGGAGCCAACTCCAAGTGGAATCAAGTGCTCTGAGTCGTCGACCTCACCTTTCATCGCATACATCATCTCACTTTCTAAAAAGATGACGGGATTATTGTCGCGAATAGATGATTTTAAGAGTCCGTATCCATCAGCAGGGCAACTGCTGGTCACCACCTTAAGGCCGGGAACCTGAGTCAGCATACCTTCGACGGTCTGGCTGTGCTGCGCAGCCAACATGTGAGCAGCACCATTGGGGCCTCTGAAAACGATTGGAACCGGAAACTGCCCAGCTGACATGTAAAGCATCTTGGCGGCGTGATTGATGATCTGATCAAAGCCTTGAATGCCGAAATTCCAGGTCATCATTTCAATAATCGGTCGAAGGCCCACCATGGCAGCACCAACACCAAGACCTGCAAATCCACCCTCTGAAATCGGCGAATCAATGACTCGCTCGGGTCCAAATTTATCCAAAAGCCCTTTTGACACCTTGTATGCGCCGTTATATTCCGCAACCTCTTCGCCCATCAAAAAGATTTTTGAATCGCGAGCCATCTCCTCGGCCATAGCTCTGCCTAATGCTTCCCGGTACGTCAAAATTGCCATATGTTGTCCAGCCTTTCTGGTGTGAAACGACGATCAATCCATGTAGACGTTTTGCCAAACCTGCTCTTCGGGAGGTTGAGGCTGTTCATCGGCCCAATCCTCGTCAGCGCGAGCCCTCTCCTTAGCCTTAGTGTCGAGGGCTTTAAGCTCCTCGTCGGTTGCCATCTTGTTCTTTTTAAGATGCTCGCCAAGTTGAATAATTGGGTCTTTGGCCATCCATTCGGCCATTTCTTCTTTAGTGCGATAAAGACCTGGGTCGGATACTGAGTGTCCTTTATAACGGTAACAGATGGCATCGAGTAAATAAGGACGATTTGTCTTTCGCAGATTTTCCACAACACCAGAGACAAAATCATAGGTTTTCATCACGTTCATAGCATCCACCTGGCCATGATCCATGTCGTATGCCAAAGCGCGCTTCCAAAGATGGTCGATGGAGGTCGTGCGTTTTATATCTGTGCCCATTCCGTAGCGATTGTTCTCGATGATGAACAAACATGGAAGATTCCAGGTCGCTGCCATGTTCAGTGCCTCGTGAAACTGCCCTTGGTTGACGGCTGCGTCACCAAGATAGCAAACGATGATGTCATCTTTCTTCTCGTACTTAATGGCAAAACCGACACCTGCAGCCAAAGGCACTTGCCCACCGACAATCCCATGCCCACCAAGAAATCTTCGATCCTTGCTAAACATGTGCATGGAGCCGCCATTGCCTTTAGCGCACCCAGTTGCTTTACCGAAAAGCTCAGCAAATACTTCGCGACCAGGAATCCCCTTGGCCACTGCTTGAGTATGGGATCTGTAGCCCGTGATCATGTAATCGGTTGGACGCAAAGCTCGCTGAACTCCCACGCACAAACCCTCTTGCCCAATATGCACGTGGCAAAACCCGGCAAATTTTTGCTTCGTGTAGGCTTGATTAACACGCTCTTCAAAGCGCCTGTAGTAGCACATCTCCTCATAGACGCCTAAAAGCCAAGATTTATCCTGGATGTTTTTTGACGACGACTGGCGCTCAGAGTCCTTCGTACCATTTGACTTGCCAGCTGATGATTTCGTGGGAACGTCACCTTTGGGAGACATAAATTTCAGCCCTCGCTTGCTTGGGGTAAAACACGATCGAAAATTTTCAATATGTGGCGCTACGGCCAGACTTGACGTCCAATCGACGCGGCAAAAAAGCACGTTCGATAGAGTCTTGTCTCGCCTTAAAACCAGTGTACCATAGCACAGCCAAGTAGCTGTATGTAAAGCATTTTTTGCCGGTGGGCTAGGTGGCAGTATAGGAATTTATTACCCCATCACGGCCAGGGGGTAACGAGCTTCAAAGCAAATCCTAGAGCAAATCCCCCAACATCTCGTCTGAACTTTGCCCGAAAATCACTCATGCCATCCAAGGATCCAGGGTACACCTGACTACCTTGCCCGTGACCCGTAACATCATGAGATGCCAGGAAACTAAAGGCACCATCGCCAAATCGGTAAAAAACCAACTCCAGAGCAAAAAAACCTCTAAAAAGACTAAGAGGACCCGTAACTGACGATGTGCCAACGGCGACACTCTCAGCCTCGCCGTTAATAACCATTGTGCCCAAGGCTCCTTGCAGTGCGGGCCCCACCGAAACTAAGACATCAGGAAGTCCATCCGGAGTGACACCAAACTGAATGTAGGGCCTGACAATCCCTGCGAGAAGTTCAAAGTTTGCATCTCGCAAAGGCAACCCATCGAGGGACTGGTCTTGGCTGCGCAGCTGCCCATTGAGGTAACGAGCTCCAAGACTCACGTCCCAATCAAAATAAAAGAGTCCTTGTTTTTTAAAGGGGGCCTGAAGGAAAACGCCCCACCCACTACTAGCCCCGCCTAACATACTGACCGTACAGCGCTTTGTGGAGCCATCCACATTCGTCGAGCACGACTGCGGCACATAGTTGCCTTCAGCCATATCGTATGAAAGATCGACTCGGTCAATAGAGTTTGAATAGTCAAATCCTAGCTGCGACTGTTTGACGTAGTCCCACGCCTGTTCCATGAAAGCAAAACTTGGCGTAGACCACAGCGCAGCACAAATGAATCCAAACAAGTATTTAGCAAATCTGATTCTGCCTCTTAACACGGGCGAAAACCTACTTGTAGTGTTTAAAGGCTATGGTCGCATTCGTCCCACCAAAGCCAAAGGAGTTACTGAGCGCATAACGCACCTGTCTTCGACGCTGTTCATGTGGCGTGTAATCAAGATCACACTCAGGGTCGGGTGTTTTAAGACCTGCAGTAGGGGGAACAACTTGGTCTGAAAGTGCCTTCACCGTGAACACCGCCTCGATTCCGCCAGCAGCACCCAAACAATGACCCGTGACGCCTTTGGTTGAGGATAACGAGATAGACTTCGCCGATTCTCCAAATACAGCCCTTACAGCGCGTGTCTCGAAAAAGTCATTGAGCTTTGTCGATGTGCCGTGAGCATTGATGTAATCCACTTCATTCAAAGGAATCTTTCCAGTTTTGAGCGCCATTTTCATGCAACGTTGTGCGCCCTCACCCTCGGGCGCAGGTGATGTAATATGGTAAGCGTCCCCTGACATGCCGTAGCCAACAACCTCGGCATAGATTTTTGCTCCACGTTTTTTAGCGTGCTCAAGCTCCTCTAAAACAAGAAGACCGGCGCCCTCTCCCATCACAAAGCCGTCTCTATTTAAATCAAAAGGTCTTGATGCTTCGGATGGATTTTCGTTGTTGGTGGAGAGAGCTTTCATGTTGGCAAAACCAGCAATCGCTGTGGGAGTTATCGCGGACTCTACGCCACCACACAACATGATGTCGGCCAGGTCATTTTGAATATACAACAGTGACTCGCCCACACCGTGAGTCCCACTTGCACAGGCTGTCGTCGTGCACATGTTGGGTCCTTTAAGATTATTTAACCTTGAGACAAGACCCGATGCCATATTGGCAATCATATGAGGGATAAGAAAAGCCGACACCCGTCTTGGACCTTTCTCAAGAAGTGCTTTATGGTTTTCCTCTAAAATCTCAACGGATCCAATTCCTACGCCAACGCACGCACCTGCTCGGTCTGGGTTGAAATTGGTATCGTTCAGCCCTGAATCACGCATAGCTTCCTGAGCAGCTTTGGCGGCGAACTGCAGAAACAAGGGAGCACGACCCGCTTCCTTGGCGTCCATGGCATCCCCCACCTCAAAAGACTTCACTTCCGCAGCAATTTTGACAGAGAAGTTACTGGTGTCAAAACGGGTAATCGGACCAACCCCGGTTTTACCAGCAAGAGCATTACGCCAGGATTCGTCTACGTTTAAACCGCAGGGGCTTACCATTCCAAGACCGGTGACAACGACGCGGCGCATTTAAAGAACCTCCGAAAAATTCGATAGTGCAAAATGATGTCTAAAATAGGTGGTTTTGTCCACTTAAAGACAAATAAACAGCCTAAAAACCGACTCAAACCTTGGGAGTTGTCTGCCGCAATAATGTCCACCGCCTTTTTAATTCGACCCACCACTCTATATGCTGGGGATCTAGCGGAGACTCCGATGGCGGCAGCCGGTTTTTTTGATACATCAAAAACCACGCAAATAATAATAAGGCGGTGTTAGGGACCCATGCGGCAATGGGCGCGCTGATGGTACCCTTTTCTGCAAACCACTTAAATGTCATAAGTACCACGTATCCACTAATGATTCCGACGATCGCCCCTAGATAGGCCTTATTTTTTCCAGAACGTGGATCAGTCACACCTAGAGCCATCCCAAAACAGGCAAAAACGATTACTATAAACGGCGTAGCGATCCGCTGATGCATGAGAAATCTAGCCTTGTAATAAACAGCTCGAGGCACATCTGGATTTTTTTCGATAGAACTCACGTACCTATAAAGCTCAAGAGGGGGATAACTTCGGTAATCATCTTTAACCTCATCTCCTCCAAGAATCCGTTCGCGAAACATGCTCAGCAAATCAATTTCCATCTGATCAAATTTCAGAACGGACTGCTCTCCGCGCTCCCTGTTACTGGAATGCAAAACGCCCTTTTCGAGCAAAAGATTTAAACGCCCTTCGGAAACAGATCCGTTGATGGCTCCAGTCGGCGCCAGGATTGTAAATCGCTCCTTTGACCCCGCAGTTGGTGCGATCATCATGTTGCCAAAACGCGACCTGTCGGCAGAGATTTTTTCCGCATAGAGCATGTAACCCATGAAGTCTTCGCTGAAAACACCCTCTTGGAGTCTGTGTTTGATGAGGTTATCGACCTCTGTCTGAGTTTTTCTAAAGTAAAAATTAACGAGCTCCTTGCGCCCCCAAGCCTCGCCGTAGACAGCACAGTAGCAGGCAATAAAATACAAAATGACCGCGATAATCAGTACGGGTTTGGCGGCACGTTTCAGTGGAAAACCGCTGGCCAGCATCGCCGCATACTCTCCATCACTTGAGAATCGGCTAAAAGCCAGCATGACGGCTGCCAAGTACGAGATCGGAATATTAAAAGAGAGAAATGGAATGATGATGTAAAGAAATGGCAGCAAGATGTTTTCCAGTGAAACACCAAAGGCCACTAGCGCCTCAGACAGTCTCACCAGCTGAGAGACCACCAGGATCATGCTGAGGATAACCAAAGCCGAGAAGAATTGAGGCACAACCTCTTTAACTATGTACCAGTGTAGCTTCACCTGGATCCGATACTCACTTGGTCAACTGGTTAGATTCAAAGAATTAAAATCTAGTTTTTTAATGATACCACAACTTTAAAAATTAAGGCGGACGCTTTGAGCTTTGAAACCCCAGGCCGCTACCATATAATAAGAGCGTATGACCCTCAAACTATCGACCAATCAAAAGGTCTCGGCAGCCATTTGTGCCGCGATGCTCGTAACCTCAAACGCCGCAGGTGTTTCCACCTCGCCGATTGAAAAGGCGGCGCAAGTGCGCCTTGCGCCTGACTTTGATGTGATTTGGCAAAAAGACGCGCCTCATATTGCTGATGACAGAGGCAAGCTCCACAAAACCACCCTTGATGCGGATTT
>JBEIGW010000110.1:0-9094 GCA_040381655.1 Deltaproteobacteria bacterium | reverse complement strand
GCCAGGAGATCCGGGATCGGAGATTACTGGCCCCGGTATTGCTGTTCGTATTGTCCAGATGGACTCAAAGACTGAGCTGAAACTCAAAGAGTTTGTCGATCGAAAGATCGCTGAGAAACAACAGGTAGCCGCATCTAAAACAGCCTCATAAGCCACATTCAATACTTGGGCTCATTGCCCAGTTCCCACTTTATATTACATCCCAAGCTTGGTTTTTGTTCCGATGGAACTCTGGCGCCTGATAATACGCAGTCGAGCGCAGTCCTCAGGTCTCGTCCAGTTACGGGAACGTTATTTGATGGTCGGCTGTCGTCTAGTTGGCCCCGGTAGGCCAATCGGTGTTCTCGGTCAAATAAATATATATCTGGAGTGCATGCCGCCTTGAATGCTTTGGCTACTTGTTGAGTTTCGTCAAAGAGGTAGGGAAAAGAATAGCCAGCACTTTGACGCTCAATCAGCATTTTTTCTGGAGAATCGTCGGGGTGAGTTTCAATATCGTTACTATTTATTGCTACGATCGCAAGTCCTCGGCTGGCATAATCATGTCCAAGGGATGCAAGTTGCTTGCGAACATGAATGACGAAAGGGCAGTGGTTACAGATGAACATCACAAGAATAGGCTTACCGGCGAAGTCCTTGTCGGTCACGATCTTGTTATCGGTGTCGGGTAGGGAGAACGGTGGTAATGTCGTAGCGAGTTCGAGCATATAAGAGGGAGTGCGTGCCATGGTTTTTGCTCCTTTGAAGGCAAACCAGCAAGGTTTGCCCCCCTCTTGTGACACATCATGTGTTGATCGTCAATCAGGTACAATTAATTGCATGCCATCGTAAGCGAACTCGACGCCAGGAGGAAGTTTTGGAGAGTCCTCCAGATAATCGACGTCGTGGCTCATGTGGGTGATAATGCCACGCTCAACGTCCAGTTTTCTGAATAGCTCGATGGTCTCTGGTATTGTGGAATGAGTTTTATGCTCTTTCCAGCGAAGTCCACTGGCAACCATGGTATGGATCTTACCGCGCCAGGCGTTTAGGGCGCTTTCCGTAAACATCTTAAAATCGGTGGCGTAGGCAAAATTTCCGAACCGGAATACATTTGTTAGCGTGTTGCCGTGCGGGACGAGGTGGGTTTCCACGTCTATGCCAGCAACTTCGAAAGTACCATGATCCTTCGGAAGATCCATCAAGAGGATCTCCGGCCGCCCCCCAAGGTAACCAGTTTCCTCAAAAGCATAGTAAAACCTATGTTTTAATTCCTTCACGTATTCTGGATGTAGCCAGCAATGTATCGGCTGTCTGCTGTTGAAATAAAGTCCCCGAAGATCATCAAATCCGTGAACGTGATCTGCGTGAATATGGGTGTAAAGGACGTATCTTAGTTGAGAGATGCCAGCTCTCAGCGCTTGTAATCGAAACTCTGGCCCGGTATCGATGACGATCGCATCTCCGGAGGCGGGTGTTACTGCAATAGACGTCCGCCAGCGCTGATTTTTTGCGTGTGGTTTAATACATACTTTGCATGAGCAGCCTAGGACCGGCACTCCGGTGGACGTTCCGCAACCAAGGATGTCGACTTTGATACTCATTTTTTGAACTGTGCTTTTATAAATTTTTAACTTTTATGGTCGAATCAGATTAAGTAATTGGCGCGATTTATCGCCGTCTTTTGCTGCGAAATCGCGCACCTGATCAAGTCTTGCGACGTGATCAATCTTCCTAATGGGATATTCATGCCAAAAACTGGCTTCATCTTCCGCAGATAATGAAAATGTCACATACATTGTTTGAGTGTCATTGTCGAAAGCGCGTTCCAGAACACCCTCTCGAAATAAAACTTGAATGCAGTGATCGACGTCCTCGGCAGAGTAGGGAGTAGCCATTTTTATGTGAGCGGCCAATGTTTCCTCAGTGACTGCATGCTTACTTCCAAAGACATCTCTAACCCCTTCAACACAGGCTCTCATGACAAGAGCGTCAGGGAAGTTTTTGTCGATGAGAAAGCGATGTTGAAAGTAGTCCTTTTCGCCAACGACAATGATGGACCTGATGAATCCGGTATCGTCAACGCCGAAGAGTTCCCGCGCGATGGTCTCGGTGCTATCGGGAAGACCGTTGAAAATGACAAACTCTAAGCCCGGCGCCGTCTCTATATCACTTAAAAATGGTCCAATAGTTACGACAACTCGTACGTCGCCACACTCGAAAGCGTGCCGAATCTTTGTTGCATGAAACTCATCGACGCCTGGTCGAATGACTGCAAATAAATCGCCGCGGCTGGATAAAAGCCTCTCAGTATCGAAAAGTTGCTTTATATTATTGCAGTAAATAACACCTTGCCCGCCCGAAATTTCAAGTTCTTGCTCAATGCTATTGGCTCGCTCGCCGTCAGTTGCGACGAATCGTGACTCTAATCCAATTCCGGGGCGTGCATCAGCAGTCAAGCGGCCATGATGAGGCTCTTTCAGTGCAAGCACTTTGCTCAGGTCATGATTTATTTTTGCTGATGTATTCCAAACGAGCGCAATTTTCTGAGGCGAGCGTCCATCTTCGCCGATTGATCCTAAAAAGGACCCAGCGAAACGGTAGTTCGGCGAAAACTTATGTGACCACGGGCTCATGCGTTGAGCCTGATCAATGATAATGAGGCCGATCGATCGACGCTTCAGTCGCTCGCGAAATCGCCTGCTGGCGATTCGTCCTGGTGTGATGATCAAAATCTGTATATCACTGCGATCTAAGGCCTCCCAAATCGAGCGCTTCTCTGACTTTGAAGGGGCCAAGTCAAATGATGACGTACGAATTCCTAGAGCTTCAAATCGCGCTTTCAATCGGCGAATATTCGTAATTGAGTGGGTTACAACCACGACAAGACCACAGTCTGCGATGGCAGGCATAGCCGCGCAAGTTAGCGATGCTAGCCGTTCGGGCCCGGAAATGATCAGATCCAGTCCTTTGCCAACGTGCTCCAAAACGTCTAAGTTTTCAGGTGAGACTAATGTCAGTCCTGGTATCTTTGCAGATGCGTCGATCAGGCGCTCGAGTACGCCATGTTCGATGGCGGAACATCCGGAACTGTCGGCATTAAATCCGTTATCTAAGACGGGGCTGCCAGCTGCATTGAAGTCCATGGTCATATATAATAGTGTAACGGGTTTTTTCGAAAATCTGGTAATATTTTTCATTTCCCCATAAATTTCATGGGGATAAAATGCCAGGAGGGGTTGATTGGACGCGGGTATTTCCAAAGCTGGAGCTCAGCCAGGTCTTGTTGTTCAAAAGTATGGCGGCACGTCCGTCGGTTCTATTGATAGAATCAAGCACGTAGCCGGCCATATCGCCAAGACCGTACGTGGAGGTGACCGGGTCGTTGCAGTGATCAGTGCCATGGGTGATCAAACCGATGATCTTTTGTCGATGGCGCACTCAATTTCAAGTCGTCCACCAAGGCGGGAATTAGATATGTTGCTGACCGCAGGTGAGCGGATTTCAATGGCTCTAGTTAGCATCGCCTTGAATGAACTGGGTCAAAAAGCCGTCTCTCTTACTGGCTCGCAAAGCGGGATTATCACCGATACCGTGCATGGAAATGCTCGGATCAGTCGAATCGGTGCTTTCAGGATTCAGGAAAATCTTGCACAAGATCACGTTGTGATTGTTGCTGGATTTCAGGGTGTCAGTGCCGATACTAAGGAAATAACTACCTTGGGCAGGGGTGGTAGTGACCTGAGTGCTATTGCTTTGGCAGCGACCCTTGGCGCAAGGAGTTGCCAACTCTACAAAGATGTCGATGGTGTTTGCACTGCGGATCCAAGACTCGTCGACTCCGCGCGTGTGATCAGTCAACTCGATTGGGATTCGATGACGGAGATGGCTTGGGCGGGTGCATCTGTATTACACCCGCGAGGGGCTCATTTAGCGTCCAAATTTAGTATTCCCATCGAGATTCGCAGTAGTTTTAATTTAGACCGGCAGGGAAGCTTTATAAGTGGGAGAAACAAAATGGAGCAAGTCGTTGTTCGCGCTATTACTCATAAGCTGGGCATGAGCCTGATTCGTGGTGTGTTTAAAGGGCCAGCAGAGCAGCAGCTGGATGACCTGCGATCGTGGCTCTGGCAGCAGGGTGAGAGCCCACAAATTCAAATCCAAATGGAATCGGAGAGGGGGCTAGAATTTTGCTGGTCTTTACCAGAAAAGCTGAGTCAAGCCGCCTGTCAGCAGCTCAGTGATAAGGGCGTGGTGATCAAATCCCCCACCATTTCAAAGTGTGGACTCATATCGATAATCGGTAGTGGTTTTTGGCAAAGTCCTGAGATTATCGAAACCATCGAGCGTGAAACCGCTGGGCGAATGCTGAGTGATGTGAAAAATGGATGTATAACGGTAGCCGTCAAGGAAGAAAAACTTGAAGGAGTTGTGAAGCATCTTCACAACTCCTTGATAAAATAATGAACGATTTTATCGCAGCTACTTTTGAATTTTACTTTAGGTTCATCAGGAAACCCAGACCCAATGTCGTGGTCGGACGCCCAGCAAGCATGGCAGGAGATACTCCTGCCTCAAACTGAAATGCATCGAAGCGATAACCAGCGGCTAAGAGGCCTCTTGCGTGAAGCCCGAAACCAGAGCTCACTCCGTATCCCCATTCATCAGATTTGGCAGCATTTGAACTACCGTTGATGCTTGCCATTGTGTACGCAAGACCAATACCGGCTTCCGTTCTCAAGACAAAATCATCACGAGAGAAAAGATTGTAAGCCAATCCGGCTGAACCAGCGAGGGCATTTGCTTTGAAATCTCCCGAATCTTGATCCGCGTATACGGCTCGGGATGTGCCACTAATCATGTAGATACTACCGCGAACATAACCGTCGAGCTGACCCAGGAAGCGGCTTCTAATGGCCACGGCACTCGCTTCGTATCCAGCGGCGTCAGAACCCGCCCCAAATGTGCTCATTCCTAAAGATGAACCGACGATCAATTGCGCTGGCCTACGATAAGTTCGGAACGACTTGACGTTCTGGCTCTCAGTGTCAATTGTGGCATAAGATTCTGCTTTCCCGTCAACCTGACCCATGACTTGTGTCAGTTGGACTGACCTACGCGGTCCATTCATTTTTGTGACTTTTCCAGTAGCAATTAATTCACCGCGGTCAGTAAAGAACCCGACCTCATCACCGGTAACGACACTTCGATCGTTTACGATACACACGTTATTTTTGGGGCTACAACTAAAGTCTTTCGACGCCAAAGCGATTGGGGCCGACAGAGTGATAGTCGAAAGGCCGATGAGGGTAAAACGCATGAAAACATACTTTAGAGTGATCATGGTAAATTCTCCTTGCGTACCAAGTGGAGCAAGAGACGTGCCAACCGTTTCATGTATAAATAGCTGTTATTTATGAGGTTAATTGAGTCTCAGGGTGTCAAAAATTTTGACAATGTCAATCTTAAGTCCAGCTGGGGAAGCCTCCGGATGAGGCAAGGTCAGTCATCGTCACTTCTAGCTTGTCCATAAACGCCGACGCACTCCCGTTCCAAAACAGCTTTTCCCCGATCATCACGTCGCAGAAAAATGGGACAAGAATGGCCTCTCCCTTGGGAAGGGATTTACCCAGTCCATGCAAGTAAACTGGGTAGACTGGAACGTTGGGATATTTTTCCGCGATGTAAGCAACCCCCGATTTGAACTTAGTCAATTTCTCTGGTTCTCCGCGGCTGCCCTCAGGAAACAAAATCAAAATGTCATCGTGGTTCAATGCTTCGAACACTCCAGCCAGTCGCTCCTCTATAGTTGCTCCGTTTGCCGTTCGTGTAAGCGGTATGATGCGCATGATCTCTCGAGAAAACCAAGCTAGCAGTTTGTTTTTCAGGAAGTAATCCGCTGCAGCTACGGGACGAATTTTTTTGAGACATTTTAAGGGTAGCAGTGTCATCAATACCACAGTGTCAAGGTGGCTATTATGATTGGCGACAATAATAGCTGGGCCCTTCTGAGGCAGCTCTTGGTGACGTCGTACGTTCAATCCAATAATAATAAGAACGATGGGTCGAATAATTAATGCGAAAAATAGAAGTTGCAGAGGACGGGCCATTTGTGATGATCCAAATCTTAATATTTTAAGTAATAGAGATAGTGAAAGAATAATGGAACCGTAAAATACAGGCTGTCCACCCTGTCGAGAATGCCGCCGTGCCCAGGTAGTAACTGGCTGCTGTCCTTAAGGCCTACGTCGCGTTTAAGAGCAGAAATGGTGACATCACCGATGAAGCCGAACAAACCTATGATAAGTCCCCCGATCGCGGAGTAGTAGGAATCGAGTGGAGTCAGGTAGGGTCCGAGAAAGTAGGCCGTTGTAACGGTCGTTAGAACGCCCCCAATGAGCCCTTGATAAGTCTTGTTTGGGCTCACTGTTGGGACAACCTTGTGCTTACCAAAAAGTTTGCCCCAGAAATATTGGGCGACATCATTGAACTGGGAAAGGAACGTTACACACAAGACAAGCCCGACCCCTCCTCCATTTGGATTAACTGATTCGGGCAGAACTAAAAGATAAGCTAAGTGACTAATGCAGAATACGGTGGTCATCAAACCCCAATGGATTGTTCCAATGGCCTGAAGATAACCTTTTGTATCGCCGATGAGAATGACTCGCATCGGTATGAATAGGAACATGTAGACAGGTATGAAAATGATAAACAGTCCATACCAAGCATCTGCGACCCAGTAGTACTGCAAAGGAATGCTCAAATATGCCCAGAAAATTACCCGCCGATCGGCCCGGCGCGTTGGGATCATGGAAAAATATTCTTTAAGCGCTAAGAAGCTAACGAAGCCAAAAAAACCTACGGCGACTTTTGTGGGTGCCATCATCGCGACAGTAAAAACACCAACCAAAATCCACCAGGTCTGAACGCGAAGTACGAGTTCTCGATACTTATCTGTGCCCTTTAGTTTGCTTAAAACCGTAGTCACGATGGTAGCAATGATTAAGAGCAAAACAATGCACCCCAGAACATTCTGCACGTGGGGATGAAGGCTAGTCATAGCGTAAGTATCCTGTCCTTGTTTTAGTTGTGAATATGGTAGCATGAAACAACGATCCAAAGGAGTTTTTGGCCAAAATTTTTGAACAACTAATCCCCGGAGCTGATCTAGCTTATTGTGACAATGAACTTGGATAAATTTTCAATTGAAGACTTTTCACGTGAACTAAAACAGCGCAACGTTGCAGTTTGGCGATCTGATGATGCAACTTGGTCCCCGATTCCAGTCGCTCTAACGCCCACAATTGTGAGTGCAGGTGTTTGGTCCAGCTTGACCGACGATGCGCGCCTTGTTTTGAGCGCATTTCCGAAAGTGATGTCTTGGTTGCTGTTGCGTGCTGGTGCGGACGAATTCATGCACGCTTTTTTAGATAAAATGCTTAACGGATTGTCGATGTTAGAGTCAAAAATAGCACGTCTATCACCGTCTGAATCATGGGGACACGTAACGGTGCGACTGGATCTTTTTTGGCATCATGGCGACTTGAAAATTATTGAAGTCAACTGCACCATACCGGCTATGCAAGCGTATAGTGATAATGTTTTGGCGGCCTGGCAAATTGCTAACGGTAGAAGTGAGCGCGTTGTAAGTAATGTCGATGACTTGCTTCAGAGTTTGCTGGGTCTTTACCGGATGAACGGAGGAATTTGTTCACGTCCGAGGGTCGCTATTCTGCATCGCGCAGGCGACAGTCAGCTAGGTGAACTTCAATGGATCAAAAAGCGATGGTCAGGGTGCGGGGTTGAAACCGTGCTGGTCACCCCGGATTTATTGACGGGCTATGGAGACACTTGGCTAGCTTCTGGGGAGCCTTGTGATATCGTCTATAGACACATTTTCGCATCGCGTCTTCGAAATGAGCTGCTTGTTGAGCGTCTCGAAAAAGCAAGTAAATACCACATTTATAACCCAGTAAGCGCACACTACGAATGCAAGGCCTTTCTTGCCATCCTCAGTCACGTTGCCGCTGATCCTGCGTTGAGCTCATTGGCCGGACTAACTAACGAAGAATCTCTTGCTATCGAGCGTCGTATTCCGTGGAGTCGAGTTATAGGGGGGCATATTGCTTCTATCTCATCGGAGGCCGTTGAACGTCGTCTCGAAGGTCTGGTTATCAAGAGAAGTGTTGGATACGGCGGTCATCAAGTTATTCTTGGTGATTCGTGGTATTCAACTCATACCCAGCATAAATTAAATGAGATGACAGGAACGGATGGACCAGTCGATCTGAAGTCTTTCTTGGAATGGATAAATTTGGATCAATCTGTCTGGATTGTACAGGAACGCATGTCGGGGGCGAGGCGACAAACCGACGTGCTGACGAGAAGCGGCATCGAGTCATGGAATGTATGGTTTGATGCCTCGATATTTCTCAATACCAGCGGTCAGCCCGTTTGCGGCGGGGGCGTCAGTCGTGTGGCGAAGAACCCGATTGTAAATATTGGCGCTGGTGGTGGGTTGGCGCCGCTATTAATTGGAAACTGGCCTACTTAATTGTGCCGCTTGTCCCGAGAGCTCTCTAGCCCTCGGGCATTTTTTTATTTTGATTTCTGACCCTTACAATGTGCCTGGCGGACACCCTCACTGAAACGTTATGTCCAGGCTCTATGAAATTAACTCAGTGCTTGAAAATCACCTGCCCCTACCACATGCCCTTGCCCGGTCATACGCCGACGCCTGTGAGGGCTAAAGGATGCTTTTATCGCCCATCTGATAGAAGAAGACTTCAAAGATATTTTTGCCGTGACTGTCACCGTAGCTTTTCAGATGCCACAATGACCTTGGAGTATCGTCAGAGGAAGCGCCGAATCAATGAATTCTTGTTTACCCTACTAGCATCAAATAATTCCATGCGTAGATCTGCCGTCATCAGTCGCGTTACGAGGAAAACTGTCGCCCGAAGGCTCTCCTACTTCTCGAAGG
Source organism: Deltaproteobacteria bacterium (assembly GCA_040381655.1). Lineage (GTDB taxonomy): Bacteria > Bdellovibrionota_B > Oligoflexia > Oligoflexales > RGVZ01 > CAMDKS01. Next base: position 129 of record JBEIGW010000110.1, on the reverse strand, counting down.
TGGCAGAGCGGTATCAAGAAAATCTACTATCAGCTCTCCCCGCCCTCGATAAGGTGCACTTTGACGACATGGAAACCTCAGAGCACACTAAAATGAAGCCTCTTTCCATACCGATAGCTGTAGAGCATC
>JBEIGW010000109.1:0-9096 GCA_040381655.1 Deltaproteobacteria bacterium | reverse complement strand
GGCCAGAAACCTGACGTTTTACACCATCGGTAGCTCGGGGCACGAGGGCAATGCCGTTCATGGGAAGATATTCTCCTTGGGCGATATGGCATTTCTTCACTACCGCAGTGGAGCTTTTTTTGTTCAGCGTTCAAAACAGCTTCCAGGAATGGATGCGATCTATGATGGGGTTTTATCTTTGGCGGCTTCTTCAGAAGATCCGATCTCTGAGGGGCGTCATAAAGTGTTTGGGAGTGTGCCCTTAAATATTCCTCCGCAAACATCCACTATTGCGTCCCACTTGCCTAAAGCCGTCGGAGCAGCGCTTTCTGTGGGTCGAGCAAGAGATATGAAAATAAAAGGAGCCATGCCCCATGATGCGGTCGTCTTGTGCTCATTTGGTGATGCATCGGCTAATCACGCCACTGCCCTAGCGGCATTTAACACGGCAGCTTTATGCACCTATCAGGGTCTGGCAGTGCCGCTGATATTTATCTGTGAAGACAACGGTATTGGGATCTCTGTGCCCACACCAGGTGGTTGGATTGAGAAGAGCTTTTCATCCAAAGCTGGTCTTAGATACCTAAATTGCGACGGATTAAATCTTGCGGATTGCTACCGCGTCTCACGGCAGGCCGAAGAGGTCACCCGTCGCACGCGTCAGCCCACATTCCTTCACATGCGGACCGTAAGACTTTTAGGTCATGCCGGATCTGACGTGGAAACAACGTACCGAAGTGTCGATCAGATTGAAGCCACCGAGCGCCAAGATCCTTTGCTGCATTCCGCGCGGATCGCACTTGAAAACGGAATTATTTCAAGTGGTGAGTTGGTTAAGCTTTATCAGTCCATTCGCCAAAGAGTCGATATTCAAGGCGAGGTTGCCTGCGCTAGGCCAAAGCTGTCGGGTGTAGATGAAGTGATGCGAAGCATTGTTCCGCCCAGAGGTCTAAAGCCACCTATGCCAATTCCAGACCCTGAGACCAGGAAGCAAAAACTAGGAGACCGCATTAGACCAGGCCAACGGTTTAATTTTGCCAGGTTGCATAATCTGGGCCTCGCTGATGTGCTACTGCAGTATCCAAATACCATGATCTTTGGTGAGGATGTGGCGAAAAAAGGTGGTGTCTATAATGTTACGGCCGGCCTTTTTGAGACCTTTGGGCCAAAGCGCGTTTTCAATTCTCACCTTGATGAAACCAGCATTTTGGGCAATGCCATTGGTATGGCTCATAACGGCTTTTTGCCGATTCCAGAGATTCAATTTTTAGCCTACGTGCACAACGCTGAAGATCAAATCAGGGGTGAGGCTGCGACTCTTAGTTTCTTCTCCTCGGGCAAATATACCAACCCCATGGTGGTTCGCATTGCAGGCCTTGCCTACCAGAAGGGATTCGGGGGGCACTTTCATAATGACAATTCACTGACTATATTTAGGGATATTCCTGGTCTAGTTGTCGCATGTCCGTCAAACGGTGCAGACGCCGTAAAGCTATTTCGTCAGTGCGTGCGCCTTGCCCATGAGGATGGTCGCGTTGTCATCTTTGTGGAACCTATCGCCCTTTATATGACAAAGGATCTTCATAAAGACGGAGACGGTGCATGGCAGTTTGAATACCCAGACCTTGGGCAGGAGATAAAACTTGGCGAGGTTTCAGTTCATGGTGACGGTACAGATCTGGCGATCGTGACCTACGGCAATGGCAATTATTTATCAAGACAGGCCGAAGCGGTTTTGAAGTCGGAGCACGGTATTAACGCGAGGGTGATTGATCTTCACTGGATTTCACCGCTTCCAGAAGCGTCCCTTCTGAAGGCCATCAAAGGTTGCAAGAACGTGCTCATCGTTGATGAGTGTCGAAAAACGGGTTCTTTGAGTGAGCAAATTGTGGCGCTACTGGTAGAGAAAATGTCACCATTGCCAAAAATCAGTGTCGAAGCCGCAAAAGACAGCTTCATCCCACTTGGCTTGACCGCCACTGTTACGTTACCGAGCAAAGAGTCGATTGTTGAGGCAGCCGTAAGGCTTGTCGCAAAAAATCAAAATACAAAAGTTCTAGCTGAATCGTAATTCGCTTCAGCATGGCTACTGAGTGACGCAGGCGTTTCAGGAGTTCAACCCAGTGCTGACCATTACTCAAGCCACGAGAGATCACATAGAAATCCTCGCCAACTGGCAGGTGTCCATGGCCCTCGAGTCAGAGGGTATGACGCTTGATTTGGCCACCGTCGTTAGCGGTGTGACTAAGGTTTTTGATGAACCGCAAATCGGATTTTATCTCTTAGCGGTCAAAGAAGACACCCCTGTTGGTTGTTGTTTGGTTCTTAGAGAGTGGAGCGATTGGCGAAATGGTTATGTTTTGTGGATTCATTCCGTATACACGCTTTCATCCCAAAGAAGAGAAGGGGTATTTAAAGCGATCTATAACCACCTTAAATACTCGGTGATGGATCATAAAGATCTGCGCGGTCTGAGGCTCTACGTCGACCGAGGCAACAAGGTGGCCCGCCAAGTGTATGAAAAGATGGGTATGAGCTGTGACCATTATGAGCTTTTTGAATGGATGAAATGACCGCGTTTTACAGGTCAGTTTTCGATTCGTTCTCAGATCTTGCAATTTTTGCTACCGAAGGCCTCGTAAAAATAAAGGCTAAGACAGTGATGGCGACAACGCTGGTGAGTATTTTGAGTGGCATCGATATTGTTTTGATGATGAATAATGGGAACGCGAGATTGAGCAGAATAAAAAACGCAGCGAGAATTTTTGCTGGCATCCGGATGACCCCATGCCGCTGCCAATCAATAATGGGTTTTGATAAGGTGGGGTGGGTCATAAGCCAGTGGTGAAATCGATCTGATCCTCGTGCAAAGCATGCTGCAGCCAAAAGAAGAAAAGGGGTTGTCGGCAATAACGGCGTGATAATGCCGATCACTCCGATGATCACGAATATGATGCCCAAAGTTGAATAAATAGCACGCATGACTCAGCCTTTTAATCGATAGGGCGATCGTTAAGAGTGTCTACTTTCCTGCTCAGCGTCTCAACTTTTCGGTCTTCTTCAAGAATTTCGCGTTCAATCAGATCGATTTCGGGTTTCATCAGCGCGGCTGCAAAAAGAGCTGTATATAAAGCACTAAATAACGTACCGAGCACCATGAGGCCTATGGATAGCCATTTGCCTAGTATAGTGGACGCCGTAATGTCGCCGTAACCAACCGACGTCGCAGTCGATACCGACCAGTAAACGGCGTCGTGAAATGAATGTAAGTTTGGATTAATCCCATGTTCTAATAAATACAAAAGCGCTGCCGTCAGCAAGATCAGCCCATGGACTCCGATGGTTAGTTGCCAAAAAAGCCGCTTTTGCAGTAGCCACAAGAGCCTTTGCATCAGTGAGACGCGGCTAACGATTCTTTTTATTTTTGATTGCATCGAAGTAGACTCCGTATAGATCGCCCTGCTAAAATTGTACAAGTTTTGGTGTGAATAAAATATGTTTTCCCCATCCCTGGGTGTCCAATGAATAAAAAAGTTGCGGTTGTTGCGGGTTCCACTGGATTGGTTGGTCGAGAGCTGGTTCGACAGCTTTGCGAAAGTCCGGAACATAAAGCAGTGATTGCCCTCGCAAGAGATCAAACTCATGTGTGGTGTAAGGATACAAATGACAAGCTCCTAGTTCGTGCATTGCCTTTGGGCGATGATGTTATTGTCGGAGATGAGTTCTACTGTGCCATCGGTACAACTATAAAAAAAGCCGGTAGTCGCGATGCATTTGTGGCCGTTGATCATGATTTAGTGCTTGATTTGGCAAGGCGCGCTAAAGTTGGTGGAGTCCCGAGGGTCGTGGTGGTCACGTCAGTGGGTAGTGATCCCAATTCAAAAAATTTCTATCTTCGGGTTAAAGGACAGGCCGAGCGGGGGTTGCAAGAGCTCAGTTTAAACGGTCTTGAAATTTATCGTCCATCACTCTTGCTCGGGGATCGTGGGGAGCTGCGACCACTTGAGAGGTTAGGAGTTTTAAGTGCGCCCATATTGTCGTGGCTCATGTTTGGTACTCTATCGAAATACCGACCAATCGAAGCATCCGAGTTAGCCAGGAAGATGATTCAGCACGAGCCGGTACCAGGTTAATCGTCAGGCTTAGCCTGCAGCACAGAGCCGCTGTCTCACAACCTGCATAAAACCTTGCAGGACGCATTGGTCAAATTGTACGGGATTTACCACCAGGCTTCTGCAGTAATAGTTATACTGCCAGCCGTGGCCTGTTGTATAACGGTTGGCATGAGCAACCGTGCCTTGCGGTGTTGCTACCTTGAAATACTCCCACGAATACTCAATCCAGTGTACGTTGCCACCGCGAGGGTGCTTTACAGCAAACCCTCCTGCGCGGTCTAGGATATGAGCTATTATAAATCCTGCACGATTTAGCACGACGTAATCGGCCGGAGTGGGTAGATTGGGGGGTGCTGTTTCAAATTTCAGACCACAATCCTCGCCGCCGCTTTGAATGGACCTAATAACGTCCCTTGCATATTCTGGGATATTATTTGCTAGCTCTGCCCTAGACGAAGTTGCCCACATCAAAAGAATTAAGACTAAGTGTTTCATTTCGACCTCTTCATTTTTAAGTTTGTTGGGCCTTTAACCTTGTCTTTACTGGTGCAGAGATCATTCACATTACAAGTATCACATTGGGGAGATCTTGCCGTGCACGTGTATCGGCCGTGAAGGATAAACCAATGATGGGCCATTGGTAGCCAAGTAGGATTAATGACAGTTAAAAGTTTTTGTTCAGCTTTCTCAGGGCTTGTACATTTGTGTAAACCCAAACGTTTCGTGACCCTAAACACGTGGGTATCCACCGCCAACGTTGGCTCTTTAAATATCTCTCCAAGAATAACACTGGCCGTTTTTCGTCCAACACCTGGCAAAGACTCTAAATCCTCGCGCGTAGTCGGGATCTTGCCGCTAAATTTTTGTTTGATGATTTGGGAGAGTTTTACCGAGTTTTTGGCTTTGGTCGGGGCTAGACCAATTCGTCTTATTTTCTCTAAAAAGCCTTTTTCGCCGAGTGCCAAGACGTCATCTGGTGTTAGTCCATTCTTGTAGAGATCCGTCACAGCAGCATTAACGCTCTTATCAGTGGCCTGGGCGGAGAGAACTACACTGAGGAGCAGTTGAAACGGTGTCTCGTAGTAAAGCTCGCAGTGGGGGTTCGGATTTAGTTGTTTAAGGCGAGTTAAGATCTCGTCGGCGCGAGCTGATAGCTTCCGGGCAGTGGCATTTTTCTTTAAAGGGGAGGCTGGAACTTTTGACGTCATAACTGAGATTTACTCAGAGACTTCGATCACAATGTCTCCGCCCGTGACTTTGCACTGACATGCAAGACGTTCAGTGGGTGTGGCCGCCATGGTTTCGAGGAAGTCGCGTTCGTTGTCCTGCATTTTGCTGATAAATTGCTCACCATCAAGAATTCGAATCATACATGCTCCGCAAGCGCCGTCACGGCAGCCAAAGAGAATGGAGGTGTCATGGTCCTCGCACATGTCAATAAGAGGATAACCATCCTTAACTTCAATGGTTTTGTTGTCTGTCTTTATAGTCACCTTGGGCATGGGCTCTCCGGTATTTTGGCGTCTAGAGGTACCCTGTTTGGGGTTCCCACCGTTATATGGCTGCAAAGCTGTCTATATACTGACGTTTGAGATAAAGGCAAGACCCAAAATTTCCTATACATTCACTCGTCTAAGGGCCAGGACGTGTGGGCTAAAGTGGTGACCAAAAGCCAAAATTATTGCATGATAAGCCCCTCTTTTTAAACGATGGTCCTTATTAAGAGGAAACCCTTATTTGGTGGGTCGATATGGCAACGTTGAAGTCAAAAAAATCAGTAAAATCGTCGACTAGGGCGAAGCCCAAGTCCAGTATTCGTTTAAAAAGGTCGAGTGAAGCCAAAACCATTAGGTCTGCGTCTAGTCAGGAATCTACAGACATTGATATTTTTGGATTTAGACGTGGCTTAGGGCTTCTCTCCCACGTGCAGGAAAGTCCCTCGAGATTATTTGCCCCTGCGGGCTCCAGTGTGGACGGCGAATGTCACATATTTGGGACGTCAGGTCCTGATTATATTAAGAAAGAGTCTGAAATCCTTAAGGATAATCTTGAGCATTGGCAGAGATCGTTCGTCGATAACCGCAATATTGACTCGCTATTTCTTCAAACCCGGCGAGCCCCGCTTTGGATCGTGAGACCAAGAAAAACTCAGGGTCAGGCAGCATCAGGCCGCGGCAAACGTAAATCGCATCACTACGGGTTATTGGATCAAAGCCAGTATGCTCAGATGCGTGACCGAGTGGGTGCTCTTTGGCACTCTCTGAAAGACACTCACGGCGTGAAACACCTTGGGATATTCTTCCATGATTGTACGGATGATGAAATTAGCGGAGCTCTGGTAGGGCTTGAGCTTGCAAGTTACAGATTTAATACGACAGTGAAATCCAAGCATCTTCATCCTCACTTTAAGCTGACGGCGTTCGGAGCATCAAGACAGCAGATAAGAGCGTCTCGGCAGATTGGTGAGTCGGTCAATCTTGCGAGGCATTTGGTCAACCTTGATGCAGCCAAACTCAATCCAGCTAGCTACTCAGAGTTTGTTGTAAAGTGGTTTAAGGGTGTTCCAAACGTCAGCGTGGACGTCTGGGGGCCTGAGCGCCTGTTAAAAGAAAAGATGCACCTGCACTACGGCGTAGGGCAGGGTGCGGTTCATAGATCCCACATGGTTCACATTAAGTACCGGCCAAAGGGAAAGACCAGGCTGGTGAAGCCCTTAGCATTTCTTGGCAAGGGGGTGACGTTTGATACCGGTGGACTTGATATTAAGCCTGCCAACGGTATGCGACTTATGAAGAAAGACATGGGTGGTAGCGCCAGTGTCATGGGGATTGCCCATTGGTTGTCGGAGTCAGGCTCAGATGTAGCGGCTGATTTGTATTTAGCCTTGGCGGAAAATGCGGTGGATGCACATGCATTTAGACCTGGTGATGTTTTAACAGCCAGAAACGGTGTTAGCGTTGAGATACACAATACAGATGCCGAAGGTCGACTGGTCATGGCTGATGTGATGGACGTTGCGACCAATAAACCGTCGGAAACCGCCCCCGCAGCCCTTATCGATCTTTCAACGCTCACGGGCGCCATGCGAGTGGCCGTTGGTACAGAGATCGCTGGCATGTTTGCCAATCACGATGCTCTTGCTGACCTGGCGTTAAGTTCTGGTCAGCAAGCGGGAGACCCTGCGTGGCGTATTCCACTTTGGGATAACTATAAAGCCCAGCTGAAGAGTTCATTTGCAGATTTGTCGAATGCATCGGACTCTGGATTTGGTGGAGCAATCTCGGCGGCTTTATTTTTGCAGAGGTTTCTAAAAAACCAAATTCCATGGCTTCATTTTGACCTCTATTGCTGGACAGACCGGGGCAGCGGTGCTTTGGGGGATACTGGTGGTAATGGTCAAGGGGTTCAAATGATGATTAACTTGTTGGACCGAATCACTCCGGGAACATTGCACTGATGGCTACACACTCAACTTTAGCGTCCATGCGAACAGGTGTTTTGTTGACTAATGTCGGAACACCAGACAGTCCAGAAGTGTCATCCGTGCGTAGGTACCTTAGAGAGTTTTTGACAGACGCCCGCGTTCTCACGGTGCCTGCGCTGATTCGTTGGCTACTGGTTCATCTTATTATTGCTCCGTTTCGCGGGCCAAAATCTGCGCATGCATATAAGTCGATTTGGACAAAAGAAGGCTCGCCGCTTTTGGTGCATGGGAAATCCCTCGCATCGTCTTTGCAGCAGGAGATGGGCCCTAGCTTTGTCGTCAGACTTGCCATGCGATACGGCAATCCTTCCATTGAATCGGTGATCAGTGAGTTGCTCGATGAGCATCTTTGTGATCGTTTGATAGTCGTGCCTCTTTATCCGCAATATAGTAGCTCGGCTACCGGTACGGCCATTGAACGCGTCCAATCCATCTTGGCAAAACGTACAGTGATCCCAGCCGTTAGGTTCGTGGGTGATTTTTATGACAACGAAGGGTTTTTATCCGCTCAAGCGGATATCGCCAGGGAGAAGCTTGCGTCCTTCAAAGCAGATCATGTGTTGATGAGTTACCATGGCCTTCCTGAGAGTCATGTGAAGGCCACAACAAAAGACCATTGTTTGGCAAAGCCTGACTGCTGCAAAAGCTTAGGTGCTCATAATAGATTTTGCTACCGAGCTCAGGCATTTGCGACCTCAAGATCGCTGGCACAAAAGCTGGGACTTTCAAATGAAGCCTACTCAGTGTCTTTTCAAAGTCGCTTGGGCAGAACTCCATGGATACAGCCGTTCACAGATATGATTTTGTCGGACCTTTATAAGAAGGGCGTCAGGCGCCTTGCAGTCACGGTGCCGTCCTTTGTGTCGGATTGTCTCGAGACTATTGAAGAGATCGGGATGAGGGCTCGTGAGGATTGGAAAGCGCTCGGCGGCGAGGATTTTTTGCTTATTCCATGTGTCAATAGCGACCCCAGATGGGTCAAAGCACTTGCTAATATTACAAAGTCACAGATGTAATGACTAAAGGTATTGCTCTGCTAGGGAACAGTATTAGTACTCGGGCTGATAGTCCGTCTCTTCGTTTTCAAGTTTGTTTTTGGTTTTACCCGGTTTTTTGCCGGCTTTCATAATTTCACGTTCAAAAGGTAGCGTGAGGGCTCCAAGAACTGTGTTGAAGGTTACGCTTCCAACGATTTTTGCATCAGGCGTCTTTCCATCAAGAGATTTTATGATGCCTGCGAGCGCTGCCGAGGGTTTAAGCTTAATTGGTATACCAATCGTTCGTGATTCCTGAGGCGCAATATTCAACGCTTCAGGTATCTGTCCTCGAGCAACAGCTGATTCATTCATCCACAGTTCAAAATCTAATTGAGCTATGAAAAGCGGCCTTACGTCTTTGTTTTCCAGATCAATCGCCACATCCAACTCAATACCCGAAAAAGATAAAGACTTAACGCTGACATCCTTTAGGGCAATCTCAGGCTTTTGCGGTAGTAAGCCAAAGGCTTGAGCTAAGTGC
>JBEIGW010000108.1:0-9105 GCA_040381655.1 Deltaproteobacteria bacterium | reverse complement strand
GCGCGCGATTCGAGCGTCGTGAAGTCTCGCGCGATTTTCTCGCTCTCCCGTCAGCTCAAAGAACCCATTACACAATTCAACTCGTCCGATATAAAACTCAAAACGCTTGGCCCAACCACCCTCGACTTTCGCGAGTGCGGCCTGTGAGGGCGGATAGTCATGAAGAACGCACCCCCCAAGCCGCGCAATTGCGGGTTCAATCCTCTCAATGAGAACTTTGAAAAAGGTCGTCTCAAAGTCGTCGGTGGGCAACACCGAAATGACCCCCATTTCACGTGCTTTCACGCCAAGATCGGGATCTTGGTCAAGAAGCTTAAGGCCTGCGAATTCAAGAAAAGCGTCCTCCACACGAACTCTTTTAAATCTTTCGGGCAAAACATCCGCAGGACTCACTTTTGTGACGTCCGCCATAGACTCTGCCGTTGAGCGAAGTAAGTTTTCTGTTTCTTCGATCAAACCATTGAATGTCTGCCCCACCTGGTACCATTCAAGCATACAAAACTCGGGGTTGTGCCACTCAGAATATTCACCGTTATTACGAAAGCACGAGGCCAACTGGAATATTTTAGGCAAGCCAGCTGCTATGAGTCTTTTCATATGGAGTTCCGGGCTACTTCGCAAGAAGCGGCGATGTTTTACCCCATCGTGGTCCTGCCATTCGGTGCCAAAATAGTGAAGGTGAACTTCCGTGCCTGGGCAAACAGTCAAAATTGGGGTGTCCACCTCCAGGTAACCCTCTCGCGCGAAAAAATCTCGACAAAAATGCCTCAGACTATGTCTATTTTTTGTGATTTGCTTTAAATCCAATTACTGCCGCTCCCGAGGAACGCCCTCATAAACCAGCTCTCCACCACCGCTGGCCGAAGCTGGTCCCACCGTCAAGCACCAGTCAGCAGACCTAATAACGTCATCATTATGTTCGACCACGACCAATGTAACCCCAAGATCCGTCAACTCCCTCATCACGGATATCAAACGTGAGACATCCTCAAAATGAAGACCTGTCGTTGGCTCATCCAAGATTAAAACACTGCCCTGCCCCAACTTTTTTGTGAAGTAAGGAACCATTTTTAATCGCTGCGCTTCCCCGCCTGACAAGCTAGCACTTGGTTGACCAAGTTTGAGATAACCAAGGCCTAGTCGTTGTGCAGGAACAAGTTTTTGGACGATCTTCCGATGGCTTGCAAATTGCGTCACCGCTTCATCGACGCTTAAGTTTAGAACATCATAAATCGATAGTCCGTTAAACTTAACATCAAGCACGTGAGATCGAAAACGCCGGCCGCGACACACAGGGCACCGCACCCGCGCATCGGCAAGAAAGCGCATGGATAAATTCAGCTCCCCGCGCCCCTTACACTCCGGACATCGACCGCCGTCCAAATGTATCGAAAATGACTTTGCAGTTAACCCCGTGATCTGCGCGTCAGGCAGCGACGCGTACAAGTCCCTAAAATCACTAAGGATATCCAAATAGGTCGCGGGCATGCTGACAGAGCTTTTTGCCACCGGCCGTCGGTCAATCAAATCAACACGCATGACACTCTCATGACCCTTGAACGATGCGCAATTTTTCCAAACATTTTTTGCCGGCTTCTTTGCTGATTTTCGTTTTGATGTCTCCTGGCTAACATGCATCGCATCGATCAGGTTAGGAAATAAGACCCCCAGGACAAGACTACTTTTACCCGCCCCACTCACGCCCGTGACCACCGTCATCGCCTCAAGAGGAATCCGCACCGATTTCATGCGAAGATTATTTAATCTAGGACTTTCGATAGTCATAAACTTATTGACCGAATGATCGATGGCTTTCCGTTTTGTGGGAGCTTTATTCCGACATAGCCATTCAGCTGTTTTTGAAATTTTTGTATACTTTTTTGCGTCGTTTGGCGGAAACGCCGCCTGAATATGTCCGCCCTCAGCACCGCCCGTTGGTCCCAAATCAATAATGAAGTCTGCAGATCGCATGATATCTTCATCATGATCGACAATTAATATTGTATTGCCTTGGCTCTGAAGAGCTTTCAAGTGCGAGATCATTGCGGCCAGCTCCGTATGATGAAGCCCCTGACTTGGCTCATCTAACACATATAAAATACCGCGCAAACTGTCGCTAAGAACACCTGATAACTTGACACGCTGAGACTCTCCGCCAGACAAACTACGAACGCGTCGCGATAGGGACAAATACTCCAATTTCATATCGACGAGACGAGTTAATAAGGACAAGACCTCACCATGCACGCGCTGAAATGCCGGGTTATCCAAGAGACTGGCAAACTGATTCGGATCTTTGAACATCAAGCAGAGATCTTGAACCGATGAGTTCAAAAGTTCATGAATTGTTTTCCCAGACAATCGAACAGCGGACGCCTCCGCCTGAACACCAGTGCCATGGCAAGAATCACATGACGTCTCTGCAAGCGCGACACCGTCGTGATCATCTTCCATATCCGCGGTCTCATCTTCGACGTCAAGCACACCGTAACCATCACAGTCCGAGCAACGGCCAAGGGAATTTGAATTAAAGTACCTGGAATCGAGCTTAGGCCAAGAAAAGCCGCAAACTGGGCAACCTGATTTCGTCGAGAATACGTGACGGGTATCCATATCCCATCCACCTTTGGCGTCGACAATAAGCCATTCACCATAGCCACCAGAGAGGTCAAGAACAGCTTGAACGCTTCGTGAAAGACGTTCAGGGGATTCTGCTTTAACCTTCAGTAAATCGATCAAAACCTTAATGGTGTGCTTTTCCTCGCGCGCCAACTCAGGAATCGGATCAAGCTCTTTGAGCGATCCATCAACCCAAACTTTGGTGTAACCCTTCGCGGAATAGGAGGTTAACTCTTTTCTAAAGACACCTTTCTTGGATTCTGCAATAGGCACCAGGAGCGCTACACTACGACCGCTGGCTGCAGACGTAATGTGTGTAACAATATCCTCTTTGGACATGGCGCTGGTAGGTCGCATATGGTGCGGGCAAAGTTGTTGGCCAAATCTTGCGAACATCACGCTAAGTAATTCTGAAACATCAGTGAGCGAGCCAAGTGTTGCGCGCCTACTTGGAGCCGTCTCATTTTGTGCAAGAGCAATCGCGGGGCTCAAGCCTGTGACCTGCCTGACGAGAGGCCTTGTACCGAGGTCTAAAAACTGGCGACTGTAATGGGACAGAGTATAAAAGAACCTTCGCTGGCTCTCGGCTAGCACGGTGTCAAAAGCCAACGAACTCTTGCCACTCCCACTCACTCCGGTGACGATTGTGATAGCCCCGCGCTTGATATTAATATCTATATTTTTAAGATTGTGCTCGCACGCGCCGCGGACCTGAATAAATTCATGTTCCATAATGATTAGCCATCCATGTCTCGCAAACTTTTAAAGCCGCGTCAAAACTTCTCATACTTGCCCTGCCAGAAAGGAATAAATTAGCCGCCGGCCCATGATCTGGTGATACCCGCAAATAAGGCAGACCCAATGAAATGTTTACAGCGTCATCGAAATGCACCGTCTTCAAAGCGGATAGTCCTTGATCATGATACATGGCTAAGACTACATCAAATTCTCCCTGCATCGCCCTATGGAAAATAGTGTCGGCAGGAAACGGCCCTTCAACTAAAACACCTAAATCTTTCGCGGCAGCAACAGCAGGACGCGTCACGTTATCATCTTCATCGCCAAAAAGCCCATCATCCCCGCAATGCGGATTTAGCCCGCAAACGGCGATGCGAGGGGAATTTAGGCCAAACAAACTTTTCACGGACTCGTTGATGATTTTAATTTTACGTAGAATCAAATCCACGCTGATCGAATCACTCACGTCGCGCAGCCCCATATGATTTGTAACCAAAGCGACCCGAAGTAGCGGCCCTGCTAATATCATCACCGCCGGCGCACCCCATAAGTGCTCGAAATATTCAGTCTGCCCAGGAAAACTAAACCCAGCGAGTGCTGCGCTTTTCTTGTTAATAGGAGCCGTGAGAACCGACATGGGACCTTTAACCCTTGACGGAATAGCGTTCAATGCTGCTACAGCCAAGGCGCCCCGCTCCGCCTCGCTCAGGTCTCGCGCGTCTTTGTTGGGAACGTTAGGCGCGGGATCAAGCCAGTACACCCCTGGCGCATCAATATTTTCAAGATTTTGAACAACAGTTAGTTTTGGAATTTTTAAACGGAGAGCCTCGGCCTGATTGTGCAATTGCCAGAGACTACCAACTCCTACAACAGAGCGATGTCTTGACATCGATGGCACAACGGCCTGCAAAAATGCCTCGACATTTATGCTAAGCGGATCTCCACAGGTGTAAACAATTGTCACGAGTAGCCTATCAAAATCAAACCTAGAACTTTATAAGTCCGGTTACCTTGCCATCACCGGTCATGGGTTCGGGCTAAGGCAAGATCCCTTAAAAACTCCACAAAAATACCATGCAAGCCTCTGTTCTTCGTGGTAAATTTTCACGGTAAAACTTGATATAAGCGGATTTAGTTATCAGCCTGCCACGCGGGCCGCAGGAAAAGTGGGGCATCATGAGACACAACGCATCTACTAAGGTCCACACAAATAATCTTAATATATTAAATTCATTGACTTTTTTATGCGCCGTTCTCACCTCGACTAGCACGGCCGCGGCTGATGAAGCCGTTTCCATCCGAAGCTCGATGAGCTGGTACACCTACGGCAGCGTTCTCCAGCCCGTTGAGGATTCACCGGCAAATCCTGACAATACGGTGCTGCAACTTGATAACCAAACGGGTGGCATCGACATTCGACCAGACATTAGAGCCATGAGCGGCGCCTTGAAAATCATCGCAAGGCCTCAGCTGAAAATGCAGGTCTCAAAAGCCATAGTCGGAGGAAAAGATCGGCCCGAACGCCCAAAGTCATCAGGACGATGGATCGAGTCTTACGGACTTCTGACCGCGTCTGACAAAGTACAGGTGAGCTTTGGTCTCCAAAACTATCAGTGGGGGGCCGCAGAATCTTTGAATCCAAGCAATAGAATCTTCCACGAGAATATCGATGGAAAGGGACTTCTTTACACAGTCGAAGGACGCAATATCGGACGAGTCAACATATCCTGGACTAAACGCATCAACTCGGTCCTCATGAGTGAAACTGAGAAAGCTAAGGATGTAAGTCTATTTCGTGCCGAAGAGATGTTTCAAACGAAAGCTCTTATGAAACATGAAATTAATTGGAATAACGGGGCTGACTATATAGGCGTCGTCTACGGCGCCCCGGAAACTGGCGACTCCTGGTTTGGTGAGTATTTCAACCTTTCATTGCTCGACGGTCTAAGTTTTTATGCTGACGCTGCGCACCAGAAAAATTCAGAGGCTTGGTATCCGGTCCTTGAAGCCTCAACTCAGGCACCAAATCAGCAAGTCGTACAGCTTCGACAATCCAAAGTAAGTAATGGAAAATTTTACACGTTAGCGGTTACCGGGTTGCGCTACAGTTTTGAGGGTGGCAGTGACCTGCGCCTTGAGTATATCAGTAACGATGCAGGTTGGACTAAAGAAGAAAGTCAGAGAGCTGTGCTGGCCCTCAATTTGAAATCCCCCCTGCAGGTGGCCGACTACCCAAAAAATCTGCAAAGAATTCTGAAACCCGGACTCGAATACCGCGGTAAAAGTTTCGCACTTATTTCTTGGCGAATTCCTGATGTTTTTGACGTCAAGGATTTCGTCATATACGCACGCACTCTGAGGTCCGTTGTCGATGGTAGCGCCACATATTACGGAAGCAGTGAGTATTCGTTCGGTTCTGCATCAACTCTTATTTTTTCGGCTTATGCAACGCAGGGCACGACAGATTCCGATCTAAGGGGAGTCGCGAGCAGCGTTATTACAGCGGGAATTCGGCAGGATTTTTGATGTTTAGAAACATCTTATTGATCTGTTTACTGCTCTCCATTGGCACCATTTCTTTTATTTTTATCGGCAGCATCGAAGCTCCTTTGGTTGTTGATCTTTGGCAGGCACCAGTGCCCTGGTTTCGAGATTTCATGGCCGATAGCATTTACGAAGGTGATTTTATCGGAGCAAGTGACTTCGGTGTTACCGCTGCCATCATATGCTTCCTGGTATGGCTAAGACGTCGGAAATCCCAGGACCACGATAAGTTTTTGTCAAAGCATGACCTCAGATTTATTTGGTTATCGAGCTTTTTGACCGCTATCGTTGCGGTTCATGGGCTAAAGTGGGTGATTGCCCGCGCTCGGCCGAACCGATTCTTCGATACGCTGGGCCAGGATGCGCTTAATCCAGAAAATCTCGCAAGCTTAACTCTGCCTGGATTTTTACCACTCATAGGCCCCCGGGGCATGGGACTAAATAGCTTCCCCAGTGGGCACACGGCATCGTGCACAATTTTATTAGCCTTTAGCTATGTTCTATGGCCTAAAAATAAGGCTGCCAGTTTTATAACAGGCGCACTGGTTTTAGCCTTATCCGGGGCCATGGGAGCCGCTCGCAGCATGGCTGGCATGCATTGGCTCAGCGATAGTGTGGCCTCGGTGTTTCTGACGTGGTCGATCGTCCACATGACGTGGCATAAAATCTCGAAAAGTAATCAGGTACTTAAATAAGTTTTATCGTTGCCCATTTGCCCCTAAGCCGGATAAAATCTTGCCCTAACAATCTTTTAGTCATTCCTGATTCTATTTTAGACCGAAAGACATTCAAATAATGTCGCTCGGTTCAGCCCAAACTTTAGAGAGATACTGAGGAGGCCAGCCTTGACATCGAATGAGACGATTATCGAACTAACCTCCGTGAAGAAAAGTTACCGTCTGGGTGAAACCATCGTTCCCGCCCTGAACGGTGTCAGTCTGGAACTTAAAAAAGGCGAATTCACTGCCGTTGTTGGTGCAAGTGGAAGTGGTAAGAGCACGCTTCTCAACATGGTCGGCTGTATCGACGATCCAGACTCTGGCAGCGTTAAGGTTGATGGCATTGAAGTCACGACACTGGATGACGACACGAAAAGTGATCTACGCAACAGGAAAATTGGCTTTATTTTTCAGTCTTTTAACCTAGTACCCGTATTGAACGTCTTTGAGAATGTGGAGCTTCCACTCATTATTAATCCGGAAATTCCCAAAGCCGATCACCGCGAGCGAGTCATGCAAGCTCTGAAGGACGTTGGTATTGAGCATCTTCACCGTAACCTCCCCGATCAGCTTTCAGGCGGACAGCGGCAGAGGGTTGCCATTGCGCGAGCCCTGGCTGGTAACCCCGCACTAGTGCTTGCTGATGAGCCAACGGCGAACTTGGATAGTGTGAACTCCCACCGGATTATTGATCTTATGCTGGAACTTAATGAGAAAAGATCCGTGACGTTCCTATTCTCAACACACGATGAGAAACTAATGGACCGGGTTTCCCGGAAGATCTTAATCGCTGACGGCGTCATCAAAGGGTCTAACAAGAAATGAACCACACTCTCGCAAGGTTGGCTTGGAGAAACCTTCAGCGCAATTTGCGAAGAAGCGTGGCCACTGGCATGGCTATTGCTGCTGGATTTACCGCTTTTATGATTGCTGCCGGTTATGCTTTCCGCGTCGAAAGGGTGTTAGGCGCCTACACTCATTATGCTTTGCACGTCGGCCATATTGGCATCTACAAGAAAGATGCTCTTGAAATGTTTGGTATCAAGCCTCAGCAATATTCTTTAAATAAGGACGAGCAGTCAAAAATCGATGCCGCTCTGACCGGTTTATCGAATGTTGATATGAGTGGTCGCTATCTTATTGGCCAGGGTTTAGCTGGTAACGGCTGCAAAACCTTTCCCTTCGTCGCAACTGGTGTTGACCTCACTATTGAGTCAAAAGTCATAAATCACCCAAATCTGCTCACTTGGAACCCACACCTAACCCGCTTCCGACAAGGCGATCCTATCGACTCTTTCCCGGCCGATGTCGGAGCGATCGCTATCTCTGATGGGCTTGCGCGTCTTTTAGGGAAAACAAATCTCCACAAAGATGTTCAAGGCAACAAGCCCGTGATCATTACAGACTGCGCCTCACCAGAAGCTCGCACGTTATTTGCTTCAGACGCAAACGTCCAACTTGCTGCGGGCACATGGGATGGTACCCTTGGAGCACTTGATGGTGAATTTGTGATGCGATTCACCACAGGCCTCGTGGAAACGAATAACACCGCTATAACGCTCCCCGTCGAGCGCCTTCAAAGTCTACTCAATACTGATCATGTCATGAATTATAGTGTGTGGCTGAAGGAACCTTTATTCCTTTACCAAACAGTATCTGAGCTTCGAGCTCGATTAAAAGACACAGCGCCGGAGGTTGAGGTTTTACCTTGGACTGACGAACGGCTCAGTCCTTACTACTCTGGAACCATGCAATTTATCTATGTCATGGTTGGGTTTATTGGCTTTGTGCTGGCGGTCGTAGTCATTCTCAGTATTTTCAATTCAGCAACGATGACGGTCATAGAAAGAAGTCAAGAAGTTGGGATGTTTAGGAGTGTAGGATACAACCAGAAAATCATGCGGCGTCTTTTTATATTAGAGGGGTTGTTCCTGACGATAGCTTCTGTAATTGCCGGGGCCATACTTGGGCTTCTTACCATGTGGATCATAAATAGACTCAACATCACGATCTACCCGCCTGGTGTGGCCGGCGGGATTACTCTCATGTTCAGCCCAAACGCCATAATCATACTCACAGGCGCGACGATTGTCGGCGTACTTGGAATGCTCAGTACTTGGCTCGCAGTAACTAGCGTCGTTAAGAAAAACATCGCAAACCTTGTTAGCGGAGCCACCCGCTGACACAGTCATAAATCAAGGAGACTTTTTTATGAAACTCTACACCCTCGCACTATCTTTCATAGCTTCAACTTTGATTGCAGCGCCGCCTCCGACGGGGCAAGATCCTGCGGCCCTAGACATCCTCAAAGACTCTGACCGATCACGTGGATCGGCTGCCGTGACTGAAGGGATATCCTGGGCCGTTGACGTGCAAGCAAAAGACGGTAGCACCCAAAGCCTTATCTCGTATGACTTGAAAGTGAAAGGTAACGACGCCCTTGCAGAAGCCACGGCTCCAGCAAGAAACAAGGGTGAAACTCTTT
>JBEIGW010000107.1:0-9124 GCA_040381655.1 Deltaproteobacteria bacterium | reverse complement strand
TTCAGCTCATAAATCCGGTCATGGCTTACATGCGGCTTTCATGCGTGCTGTTTGGGCTCGACGTAATGAAGTGCTGGCTGTAGTGGAAGACCTTGGTGTTCGTCAGAAAGATCGTAGGCTAGCAGTCGCAGCCGGTGCTATTGCATAACGTGTCTCATTGCGTTTTGCTGATTCAAACTGAGAACTTTATCGAGAATAATCCTGGAGATGTCCATCCAGCTCAGCTCCCCATTCTTCTTGATGATCGGGGCAAGCTTCTTGGCAATTTGTATCTGATTGGTCATCTCTGGAATCTCGAGAATGTTCGCCAACTTGTCGGCCCATGTTTTTGACCCTAAATGGCTGGAGAGTTCCATTCCGAGTATAAACGTATCAATGTCCGCCGCATTTTCTTGAAGTAGCGCAGTAATGTTAGCCAAGGTGTGCTCACAAAATTCCCGAGGCTTTTCCTTGGCGGCCATAATACCCATGACCGCAAGACATTCGATTTCAATATGGTTACCGATAACTTTGCGGCACTTACTAACTGTAGCCATCGATTTCTCAGGTAAACCACATACAAGGTAGGCCTTAGTTAGTTGCACGAGGGGCAGAGGATCAGTCGGGGAGACTTCTATTGCGACCTTGAGGACCTCAATAGCCGATTCAGGCTTACCGGATTCAAGCATTGCCTGACCCATGAGAGTGTTGATGGGTGTAAATGGCTCCGAGACTTTCTCACATTCATTGATGCAGCGTTCGAAATCGTCGAGGTTAAACGCAGCAAATGCGGCCAGAAAATGGAATGCGGCCAGTTTGGTTTTATCGGCCAAAGATTCCATCGCTAGCATGGCGGCTTTACCGTGACCGCTTCGCAGAGCGTCTTCAACGAGGAGGCCATAAATATCTGCAATCGATGTACCCATCGTGCTAGCCAGCGCATCGGTGTCAAGGATGTGTTGTATACATGACGTCCGAGTCTCCAGAACTTGGCTTAGGGCTTGAGCCCAACTCAGATGTTGGCCGTGGCTTGCTTGAAATAAACTTTTGGAAAGGGCGAAAAGATGAAAGCTTTCCGCGTCGCCAATGTTTGGTGGTGTTGCCAAAAGCTTACGAAACCAACTTTCGAGGTTCGGCATTGATTCTGCACGTCCGCTGCAGAGGTCATTGGATGTCGTCATACTAGGGATCCCGTGGGCAGGTTTCTTGGTGTGGCTATCATAACGGTCTACCAAATAGAATACCATGTTCTGCCCGGACCACTTTAGAGTTCTTTCGATGTCGTTTGCTTCAATCACTCCATTAATTTAGATCATTTTCATTGGAATTCAGGAAAGTTATCTAAAATGAAGTCGCTATCGCTAATGGTTGCATTTCTTGCAGGCGCTCTGTGTGGTCCTATGGTTGAGGTTCCGTGCGGACTTTTTTATTCAGCACGAATCGTCATTCCCCTTTGCTTTGTTTTTTTGTGTGTGTGGTCATTTCAGACCGCTCGAAGCGCAATCACAATTTACGTGTCATGGGTCTGCGCGTTTGTTTGGGCGGTTATCCACAATCCTCCCATCTTCATGAGGGGAGATCAAAATTTAGCTGTTGTGGTTTTAAGTAGCGGCTGTGGCTTGGTTGATGACGATCTCATCGTGAGAGTAAACGATCAGATCTACCAAGCCAGAGGTCGTGCCAGCCGTGGCGAGACGGTTATACTCCATAGCCATAGGGATCGAATTACAAGCGTTGTCCCCGTTGCCGGCGAGTTTCAGGAGACGCCCACGTCTTTTTGTCGGTTGGGTTTAGTTATTCGCGCAGCTATTGAAAGGCGCATCGAAAAATTTCCGAAAGAGGTTGCGCCTTGGATGCGTGGTTTTATTCTTGGAGATCAGGATTCTATTGATGGGAAGGCCTGGGAATCTTTTAGAAGTCTAGGTCTTCTTCACATGCTTGTACTGAGCGGAAGTCACGTCTCAATCATTGGTGTTTTCATTGGATTTATTTTGAGGTTTCCCTGGTGGTTTTATTATGTTCTTGGCCGTCTTGATATTTTGACTTGGATCAAGGTCACCACTGTCTCCAACGTAGGGTCAGCCGCACTGCTTTTGGTGTATTGTGCGGCAGCAGGTTTGACCCAGTCTCTGCAGCGTGCTTTTTTCTGCTTCATGGTAGCCACGATTTTTCCGATCTTCGGAATATTTAGGAAAAAATTCAGTCGCGTTCTGTTGGCTCTTTGTATTCAGGCGTTTCTTTGTCCCATGAACTTTCTATCCATTGGTCTTATTATGTCGTGGACGGGTGTTTTGGTCTTAATCTCGTTTACTGAGTCCAGCTACCTAAAGCCCTTGTGGCGATTGATTATCGATGCTGTTTTAATTCAGTCGGTGTTTTTCATTATTAGTTTGATTTTCTTTGGGCGAATTGGTGTTTTAGCCCTGCCGGCTAATTTGATTTTCCATGCCATTTTCTCAGTTATTCTCCCTATTGACGTTATTGGGCTAATTTTGCCGTCAAGCTTTATTGATCACTGGATAGCAATGTTAAATATGGGATGTTTATACTGCATCGAGTGGTTGTGGGAATTTCAGACGAACCTATCGATCAGTGAGATTGTTGCACCTGGGCTCGTGACATTTGCGAAGCCAGACGGCCGACTCGTCATAATTTTGATCGTGGTCGGTTTGTGTATCGTTTCGCGCTTTCGCGAGCTGGGTACTAGGGATGCTTAAGAGTATGACTCTTTGGCCTTAAGGCTGGCACTGGCCTGATCTTTCATTACGTGTTTGTTGAGATTTTTTCTTTCCTCTAGCTTAACCATGGCAATGTAAGCACTCATGCCACTGACTGCTCCAAAGAATAATGAAACGAGAAAGAAAATCGGGCTCCACAGAGCACCCATGAGGAAAAACAAAACAGCCGCTACGCCTGTTACGACCGAATTTATTTGGACTTTGTCGCGGTGAATGATGCCAAGTTCTCCTTTGAGAATGCCACCATTAATTCCTTCCACGAGCACGTGTTTTTCGACTGGCCGATGAAAGTGCCTGAGGAAGCTTGTCGGCCGGTAGGCGTAGGTCGCTTCCCAAAATGGCAGATGAATCAGCTGAACGCCCGCAATATCTAGTTCGTGCCGGCAGTCGAGTAGGTAGTCCGTATGCATGAGGGCTATGTCGTAGTGATATCGTTCCACATGATTTTTGGCGCGACGTAATGCTTCTTCCTCGCCTATCTGACACCCAAGAATCGGAAGGCCGTTTGAGTATTTAAACTCAAAAAACTCTCGGCGATCATAAGCAGTTTTTTCACCCTGGGTCTCTGGAGTAATCCTGCCCCGCGAGTATGTTGAGTCGAGTGGAAAACCGTCCCAAACGACATCGATGGCCTCTTTCGGTTCGTGAAGACGAGCAAGACCCCAGTTTTCACAGACATTTGAACGGGCATTCACGGCCCATCGGTAGGTTCTTCTGAAGTTTCCAGACTCGGTCAGAAAGTCAGAGCCGAGTCTTGAATCCGTGGTTTTTTTCTGACGCTGAACCTGTCCTTTCCAGACAGTGTGCACCTCAAGTGAGACGATCCAAAAGGGAACACTTGCTCCTCTGATGTCTAAAACAACAAATTCCTTATCAGCGACACCAGGCTTATGGTGCAGACGTTTTAGCCACTCAAGAACCTGCTCTTTGACGCGCCCTGGATCGAGGGTATTAGGGATTATAAAGTGGTCACCGAAGGTTTCCTTGCGCCCAGTTTCCAAGTCAAAACGAAAGGATGCGGAACAAAACGGACACATCAGGATGTGATCTCGGATGTTTTGCTGGGATGGAGACCCGCAGGCCGGGCAGGTTAACTCATGCATGGAAAATCCCCCTTCTCTCCATGTTATCACAACTTTTATGCTGACCGGGGCCTTGACAGCTGGACATCGGGCCTTAACTTGGGTTAAACCGCCCAAGCAGTCTTTATAGCGGCGGGTAGTGTAGGCTAATTAAAAATATTTCCTTTAAATTACAAGGAGTTACGTTATGGGTAAGATTATAGGCATCGACTTGGGAACGACAAACTCAGTGGTCGCGGTCATGGAAAGCGGTCAACCTAAGGTTATCGCTAATGCTGAAGGCCAGAGAACCACCCCGTCAGTGGTCGCTTATACGAAGGATGGTGAAGTTCTGGTGGGAGCGGCAGCTCGGCGTCAGGCGGTGACAAATCCTTCTAAGACTGTTTACTCGGCCAAGCGCTTTATTGGCTGTAGCTACGCAGAGCGCAAAACCGAAGGCGATAAGATGCCTTACAAGGTGCTCGCTGGTAAGAACAACCTTGTGACATTCCAGATCGATGGCAAGGATGTAACGCCCTCAGAAATTTCAGCGAAGGTTCTCGCGAAGCTTAAGCAAGCTGCAGAAGATTATCTTGGCGAAACAGTGACGGAAGCCGTGATCACGGTTCCAGCTTATTTCAATGACAGCCAGCGCCAGGCAACGAAGGATGCAGGTCGGATTGCAGGTCTTGACGTAAAACGCATCGTCAACGAGCCGACCGCGGCTGCTCTTGCTTACGGTCTTGATAAAAAAACTAACGAAAAGATTGCTGTTTACGACTTTGGTGGCGGTACGTTTGACGTGTCGATTCTTGAAGTTGGCGACGGTGTCGTAGAAGTTCTGTCTACCAACGGTGATACGCACCTTGGTGGTGACAACGTTGATGAGCTTTTGATTGAGTGGCTCACGTCCACCTTTAAGTCGGAGAGTGGCATCGATATCAGTAAAGATCCGATGGCTGTGCAGCGTCTAAAGGAAGCTGCAGAAAAAGCGAAGATTGAATTGTCTTCAGCTCAGCAGACTGACATTAACCTTCCGTTCCTCACGGCTGATCAGACTGGTCCAAAACACTTGAACGTGACTTTGACCAGGTCCAAGTTTGAGCAAATGATTGCTGGAATCGTTGAGAGGACATTGGCGCCCTGCCGTCAGGCCATGAAGGATGCCGGTCTTTCAAACAATGACATCAACGAAGTCTTACTGGTCGGTGGATCAACCAGGATTCCTTTGGTTCAGCAGAAAGTGAAGGAATTTTTCAATAAGGAACCCAACAAATCGGTTAACCCAGATGAAGTTGTAGCTGTTGGTGCGGCGGTTCAAGCCGGTGTTCTTGCTGGTGACGTAAAAGACGTGCTGTTGATTGATGTTACGCCTCTATCTCTCGGGATTGAGACCCTAGGCGGCGTTGCAACGCGACTTATCGAGCGCAACACGACGATTCCAACTCGCAAAAGTCAGGTTTTCTCGACGGCAGCAGATAATCAAACATCAGTCGAAGTCCATGTATTGCAGGGTGAGCGCGAGATGGCTCGCGACAACAAGTCTCTTGGACGATTCAGCCTCGTAGACATCCCAACTGCACCACGCGGAGTACCTCAAATCGAAGTCACTTTCGATATTGATTCCAACGGCATTTTGAGTGTTTCCGCAAAAGATGTTGGAACTGGCAAGGAACAACGAATCACGATTCAAGCCGGCAGCAGAATGAGCGAAGACGAGATCAAACGAATGGTCAAAGATGCTGAGGTTCACGCCGAAGAAGATAAGAAGAAGCGACAAGTTGTCGAGGCTAGAAATCAACTTGATAGCCTAGTGTTTCAGGCGGAAAAAATGCTCCGTGAAAACGCTGACAAAGTTCCAGCTGAATTGAAGGCTGAAGTTGAGTCTGCTGTAAGTGAGGCGAAAACGAAGCTTGACTCTCCAGACTACGACACTTTGGTTAAGGCGCGCGAGACCCTGGAAACTCGGGTTCACAAGATAGCCGAGACCATTTACAAAGCAGCGGGTGCATCGGCAGGCGCCGCGCCAGGTGAGGGAGCTGATGCTGGTGGTCCATCCTCTGGGACAAATAGTAAGGACACCGTTGTCGACGCTGAGTACGAGGATGGCGGCTCCCGCTAAGGAGCTCTGCTAAGGAATCAGAATCTTGGACGGCTCTGTTTATCAATCGTGGTTGGCTGACCGGGGAATTAACACCCCCGGCGGTCAGCCACAAAATATTTTAGTCGCTGGGCTAAACTCAAAAGCTTTTGGTGTAATCGTCGCCCGTTCATCTCCCCAAAGAATTGACTCAGAAAAGTCCCAACTTGAAAAGCTGGCTAAAGCCCTCGTTGGTGGCGATTCGGATGCTTTTTCGTGGATTCTTTTAGACGAGAGTGGTCCGCTTCCGCCAGCTGTGATGCTGCGGAGTGTTATGCCGGGTCTTTCGGTCTTAGTGGTTTTGGATGATTCTCAATGGAATGCAGGCGATGATTTTAAAACCGAAGCCACCAAGGTTGCGTCTAGGCTATTAAAGACTTTCTTTGGCCCCTCGCTGGCAACGATGAACGACAGCCAGGCGACAAAAAGTTCTTTTTGGACAGCTCTACGGGCGTGGGTACATTAGCCCGTTTTTTTGATGAGATTGTTCGGCCGTTGCCGCTCATTTCTTAGTTTTAACAGGTCGGTTTTCGTAGATTTAATCCAGTTATTTAGGCGATCTTCACGGTCGTTGGTCGTAGCGGTAGCTTCCAGGCATTGCAGAAGCACCAAAGCTTGAGTTGGGCTTGAGAGGTTCTTTAGCGCCTCAATCATGAGAGGTAAGACTTTGTGCATCTCAGCGCCAGTCTGTAGCGATCTTTCGAGTTGTTCATGGGCAGCATTAAACTGTCTATCTTGAATAAGAGCGCTGGCGAGTAGTAATTCGTTGGCATGACTCGGTTCTAGTTTAAGTACGTCTTTGTAAACCTCACAGGCTTGCTCCGCTTGATGACTTCTTTTTAGAATGGAAGCCTTTGCTTTCATGAGAGCTACGTCATTAGAATTTTTACGCAGACCATCGTCCAGAACTCGCAGAGCATCCGTTATGTCGCGACGCTGCTCATGTAGTTTTGCTAGCATGATGCGGAGATCGACCTGGTTTGGATGCTGGCGGATCTCATCGAGAAAGAAGTTTAGCGCCGTTTTTTCATCGAATTTGGCTTTTAGAAGTTGGGCAGATAATTCCAAGGGCTTTGACCAGTTGGGGTAAAATCTCCGTGCTCGCTTAAAATAAGTTAAGGCTTCTTTTGTTCTATCTAGACTTGCGCAGGTTTTGCCGGCCTCGATCAGAGCGTCTTTGTGTCTAGGTTCTTCTTTAAGCACTAATCGGTAGTGTTCCAGCGCCCCAATCAGGTCCCCCTCGTCGCGCAAAAGTTTAGCCACTGATATCTGACGCTCTGGCTGTTTGGGGTTTAGTTCAAGCTCTCGTCTGATGGACATGATGGCCTCAGGGATCATGTTTTGCTCGATTGAAATATCCGCTAAGGCTTTAAAGGTTTTGTAGTAGCTTGGGTTTGATTGCGCTAATGCTTCTAATAATCCGATGGCTTCAGATGTGAAGCCCAGTTTTTTTAAAAGAAGTGCTTTGCTGAACTTAGCCCGTGGGCTATCAGGGGACAGTCTTTCTGCAGCTTCAAAGCATTTCAGGGCATCTTGAGTTTGCCCTGCTACTGAGAGGCGATCACCGCTGCGAAGTAATTTAAGTAGCGTGGTGGGTTCAAAGTATTTTGATAAAATACTGTTAACTTTCTTCTCGAGATCACCGATTTGAAATGGTTTGACCACGTAGTCGTCAGCACCCAAGTCTATAGCTTTTACGATCTCATCACGTCCCGACTCTCCTGTTACAACAATAATAGGAGTGTCGGCGCCGAAGTCACGCTCGCGCACGTGCTTGATTGTCTGAAAGCCGTCGACCACTGGCATGAACAAATCCGTGATCACTAAATCTACGGGAGACTGATCGAGGATCTTAAAAGCCTCGCCGCCGTCGGGGGCTTCTAAAATTTTTTCAAAGCCCATGCCATTTAAGATCTTAGACACGGCTTTTCGAATGAGAAATTGGTCGTCGACCACGAGTGCGGTCAACGTTGATGGATTATAATTTTTGAGCGGCCGACTCATTCGTTAAAACACCTCGAATCTTACCCCGGAATATCGGATGGATGAGGGTCTAGTGTTAGAACGAGAGGGATGAGCGTTGCAGAGCGCTTATTGCTTGCATATATTTATGCGTCGTAAGTCGCAAATACGAGTATGGATTCCTAGGGTTGTTGTGAAAAGCGCAAGTAGGCGCTGGCTAGAGTGTTTTCGGGCTCTTCTATGGATCTAGCCGCCTCCCACGCTCTTACGGCTTGATCACGCATGCCCGATTTCCAAAAGCAGATGCCAAGCCAGAGGTGAGAGTCGTAGTCGAATGGCGTCGTACTTTTTTGGTATTAAAATTTGTGGTAGCGTAGTTTGAATTGAGTCCCATAATCCAATGTCAACGTAGGCAGTCCATTTGAGGATGTTAGATGTGAACAACTCTGGCAGGAGGGCTACATACCAAGCTGGGTTCAGTCTTGTCGAGTTATTGGCGGTCGTCGGCATAGTTGGTGTTTTGGCGGCAATTGTGACGCCGAAGCTGCAAACGTTTGTGGTAAAAGCTAGGCAATCAGAAGCTCGTGCTTTGATGAAGCAAATGCACACCGCTGTGCAATCGTACTATGCGGAAAGTAGTCGATATAGT
Source organism: Deltaproteobacteria bacterium (assembly GCA_040381655.1). Classification (GTDB taxonomy): domain Bacteria; phylum Bdellovibrionota_B; class Oligoflexia; order Oligoflexales; family RGVZ01; genus CAMDKS01. The sequence continues at coordinate 595 of JBEIGW010000107.1, read as the reverse complement.
AGTGATTTAGCGATAATTGGTTTTGGCTCGGGTTGTGTCGACTTGAGGACAGGTGCATGCGGTGATGGATGGACATGCCGTCGGTATACATGTCGTTCTAAACAATACCCCAATATAAGCATGGAGACCCCGGCAGACATGTCTTCTGTGAACACCTGGTTTTATTCCGAGGCATACAAAGCCCTTTGTCCCGGACTGAATAATGATGCTTGGGTCATTACGACATGGGCACCGGGGAACTATGGTAACTGCGCTCATCGAGGGACTGTTTTATATTGTTTTACTGATAATCAGTCTATTTTTGGGAGTCATCCTGCAGGAACGACGGCGTCTCTTTGTCAATAACTGATATAGACTCTTCGAGTGATGTGAACAGTTCTATTCATTGGGCTTTTTGGAATGTAGTGATTTGTATTGCTCTGTAATTGAGGCTCGACCTCCAGGGAATGAGACGTTTGTGTCATTATTGGAGTCGACGTGCGGCGCGGTAAAAGTTTGCGGATCATCTGATAAATAGTAATAAACAGGAGTGGCGAGAGCCAGTCCCGTCGAGAAAATCAGAAGTGCCCGCTTCCATGTGTCTAGTGCTAGGTAT
>JBEIGW010000106.1:0-9159 GCA_040381655.1 Deltaproteobacteria bacterium | reverse complement strand
CCATCATTGATCTCTTCAATCAAATTGCCTTTGTTATCAAATTTGATAGAACCCGTGGGACCGACTACCAATTCCTGGTCTGGAGATGATCCGTCGACGTCTTTGCCTGAGAAACAAGCATTCCATTTCCATTCCATTCCGTCACTGGTCTCGACTCGGTTATAAAACACCGTCATGGGATGACCGCGACCGTGGGAGTCGAAAACTGTGATGGTATGGTTAAACTGCGATGTAGCCTCAGGGCTATTGACATCAAACTCGACCTCGGTTGGCTTAATACGGGCGTCTAAGTTCAAGTCAAGGGTGACTTTGTCGGTCTTTTTAGGAGCAATCGCATTGGTATCAACACGAATCTCTTCCAAGCGAGAGCCAAGACTTCCGTCATTTTTTGCCATGTACCCCATCACGCGACCACCAGACGGTTCTGCCAAGAAACCATCCTTGTCGAACACGAAGGAGCCAACCCGAGTATAAAAGTTACCCGCAGAATCAGCTGCCTCGGAATTCATGTTTTTTACAACGAAGAATCCTTCACCCTGAATAGCTAAGTCGGTTAGGTTATCCGTTACCGACAAACCACCTTGGGTATGGATGGTACGGATAGATCTCAGCAAGGCACCACGACCGAGCTGGCCTGTACCACTACCAGTAGACCTGTCGGCTGAGAGCATGTCCTCAAACTCCACGCGGTCTTTCTTGAAGCCCTTGGCGTTGGCGTTGGCGATGTTGTTGGCAACAACCGTCATACCGTCAGCCATAACTGACATCCCGGTTACCCCCGTATACAGCGCTTGTGAAATAGGCATGATGACCTCCTGCGGTTCAACGAATCATTAAAATAACTCGGACTCGTATTTTTGATACTAACAAGCCTTGTTTACGCCGTGGTGAAGGTTGCAACTTTTCAAGGATTTACGATTTTTGCGGCAAAAAAAGCCGGCCGCTGAGAATGCGGCCGGCCAATTTTACCTAGTTAGTGTGAATATTCTTCCGTCTTTTGGCTGATTACCAACTGACAAGTCGTTTAAGCAACGACCTTCAGGTTTCCTCTGGATTGCTCTTTTTCGCCAGAACGCTTGTTTTCCTGACCATCTTCGCCATCGGCCGCAAGTTGTTCCTGGTATTTTTTAAATTCTTCTGGTTGCAGCGACGGGGACGGCACACCATCCGGCCGTGGATTTTCGATCACATCTTTCCAAGCTGTATAGAGCGTGTTAAGAAGTTTTTCAACTTCGTCGAGGCACTCTACTTTGTTGTGAACATTAGCTTCGATTAATTTATCGATCATGAAGATGTATAAATTTTCTAGATCTTGCGCGAGCTGGCCACCAATTTTGAAATCCAGTGTCGCCATAAGCTCACTGAGAATCGCCGTGGCCTTACTGATCGCTTTGCCTTTTTCGGACACTTTTTTATCGTTCATTGCGACGCGAGCTTGTTTCGTAAATCGAATCGCGCCTTCGTATAACATAAGAAGAATTTTTTCTCGGCTCGCGGTTACAACTTGTGTCTTCTGATACTGCTTGTACGGATTCGTCATGACCGCTCCCTTGCCTTTTCTACGTCTCTATCCTAAGACGTTTGTCCACCTCCGCCCGTCGGAGGTTGTCCGCCCATGCGTGCCGCGAGAATCCCACCCTGGGATTGCATATTCGCAATCTGACTGTCCAGTGAGGCAAAACGTCTACGAATCGTCTCACCTTTACTCTCAGCCAGTTGCTCTCGCTTTGCGATGTCCTCGTCTTGCGACTTGATGATGTTTTCAAGAGCGCGAATCCGGCTCTTTACCGCACCACTTCCCGGATCCCGCAACTGCTTAAGCTTCGTAGCCATGGCTTCTGCAACACCCTGAGAGTCGCGCCCACGAATGAACAATCGAGCAACGCCTTCATAATCTTCGGTCAAAGCCGCCTTAACTTTAGCCTCGTCCAAAGACAGGCTTCCGGATTTAGGGTCAGTTGTGATGCCGATATCGGCAAGGGTCTGGAACTTTTCGCCATTAATTCGGTTATTACCAATAACACCTTGAACGCCTCTAAGAACCGTAGACAGCGACTGTTCTCCCGCGAGAACCCCGCGTTGACCTGTCTCTGGATCTTCTTTGTATTGACCATGACCGAAGGCACTTAGCTGATTAAACTTTTCAACGAATGCCTTAATACCCTCTAGAGTCTTATCCACATCGTGAGTGATGTTCATCTGAACTCTGGTCCCAGCCTCTGCACGCTTGATGTTAAATGTAACACCGTCAACTAACTCATCCAGAGTGTTATCCTCATCGGTCACGGGGACATCCTCAAAGAGCACATCTAAATTCTGTCCTGCGACCTGATTCTGAAACTCAAGAAACGTAGTATCCTCATCCAATTTAATACGCGCTTCCTGTCCTGACTTTTCACTAACAACTAAAAGCCTAAAGCTATCTGGATTATATTTTGTATTGATGACCATAGCCCTGACGCCGGCGTCCGCGTCATTGATTTGTCGAGCCACATCGTCCAAAGTTGAACCCGGAGAAATCTCGATCGCCGCCGGACCTTTATCTTCTCGCTCGATCTCCATGTAACCAAATCCGACAGCTGTCTTGTCTTTGTCAGGAAAACCGAAGGCAAGTTGCTTATCGGACCTTGCCACACCTCGAACTTCAAACTCATAGGCACCGATGAGAGCATCCGTTTTACAAATTCCGTCCATAATATCAGGATGAGATGACTCGACCTTCATTTTGAAGAAATCGGCACGGGACTTTAACCCATTCAGAGCTGAGTCCAAATCATTGATGAAGCCATTAAGCTTATCCATCTCCTTTTTTTCAGTTGTAAACTTTTCTTTGCGTTTTTTTGCAGACTCTACGGGTATCTTTTCTGCTTCGATAAGCTGCTCCACAAGTTTAGGGTCAAAACCACCACCAACCCCTGTCATGCGTATAGCCATTGATTCACCTCCCAAAACTGAAAAAAAACCACGAACATGTTACAATCGAGAGCGTACTTGACTGAACGGTAGACGATGCAAACCACTACAGACGAAAAACTAAAAATTCAAAACCCGAGCACAACGTCTGACCTGGAGCTTAGGGATCATCTACTTGCATCGTCTCTGCGAGACCATCAGCTAGACTGGCAATACCGCTGCGAGTATCCGCTGGTCTTAACTGAAAAGAGCGCCTCTACAAGCTGGTGCCTCTATTCCGGCGAAAACATTGCAGCTCACGCCAGTCTCTGGCCCCGAATGCTCTCTCATCGCTCGGGTCAACGCGCCATGAAACTCGGCTTCGTAGGCAACGTTGCAACAGATTCAAAATACCGAGGCTGCGGCTTCATGAGCAAACTGTTTAGTCACCTTATAGACGTTTCTCGATCGCATGATATTGAAGCCCTGGTATTATGGAGCGACTTGTTGCAATTCTACCAAAAACTCGGTTTTTCGTCGATTGGCCGGGAATCAAGATTTACATTTAAGCCCAAAGATACTCAACTAATCACCGGCATCACAAGGGTATCACCCGATAGTCTCACTGATATCGACCTTGAACGCATGCTGGATCTTCGTCCCAAATTGGAGTGGAATATTGGACGAACCGTCTCCGAATTCAGGGTTTTGCTTAGTATTCCCAATACGGCTTTACTGATCCGCCGACATGGATCCCGAATTGTTAGCTGGTTAGCCATCGGACGGGGCTCCGACATGCAGGGCATTGTTCACGAGTGGGGATCCATTTCGGGACTTGAATTGGTCCGAGACCTCCAAGCTGTCATATCTCAGTGGGGCCTTCCAGAGCTCCAGACTATCGCCCCCGCCGGGCTGCCTCCCCATTGGCAAGAAACACTGAAGCTTTACAGTGCAAACCAGGCAGAGTGCCCCATGGCGCTTGGACTGCCAATTGGACCTAAAGGACCTGATGCGCTGGCGGCGACAGCAAGAAGCTTTATTTGGGGTTTTGACTCTATATAAACGTGATTGAGACTAGCTCGATCATTCCTTCAGCAGAGCAAGAGCCATCTGAGGTATGCTGTTAGCCTGGGTCAGAACTGAAATACCTGACTGCATTAGAATATTGTATTTGGCTAATTCGGCGGACTCGTCCGCGACGTCGACATCCTTAATACGACTACGAGCGGAAGTGAGATTCTCCACACTTATAGAAATATTACGGATAGTCGACTCGAGACGATTTTCTATAGCACCGAGCTCACCACGGACAGAAGACACCGACTCCAAGGCCCCATCTACTAATGCCAAACAGCGCTGCGCGCCATTCTTGTCCGCAACATTTGCCTCTTCAAGACCGAGCTGGTCAGCGTTTACATCCAAACGAAACGCATCAAAGCTCAAACGATCAACTCCAAGAATATTATCACCACCGGTATTTATTTGAAGGTCTAAGCTCCCCCCAGTGCCGTCGAGCAGATATGTGCCGTTAAATTCAGTTGAATTGGCAATGCGGTCAATCTCGGCCTTGAGACTTTGAAACTCTTCATTAAGATAGCGACGCTCACGCTGCCCCATGGTGTCAGAGGCCGCCTGAACCCCAAGCTCTCGCAGGCGCACCAATATATTCTGAACTTCACCCAAGCCACCCTCGGCAACCTGAATGAGTGAAATACCATCCGACGCGTTACGCTGGGCTTGAACGAGCCCCCGCGTTTTTGCTCTTAACTTTTCCGAGATCGCGAGGCCAGCAGCATCATCGCCGGCGCGATTGATCCGGTAGCCGCTTGACAGCCGTTCGATGGAACGATCAAGCAATTGCCTGGTGTCCCTCAAATGACGCTGCCCTGTTAGTGACGAGACGTTCGTCGAAATCCTAAGACCCATCCGTCGCCCCCGAAAGGATTGATATCCTTGTAAATACTACCACACAAGGGATTTACCGCATAATTTACAACGCCAAACGCCTCCCTTCAGAACTCGATAGACGATTGAATCAGCACCACAATGATTTGGTAAAGACGCAAAAAAGATTGAATAGCTATGTTTTTTCTCAAGTTGATAGGCTAGTTCTGAAAGAAAAGCTGAGCATCCTTAAGAATGTTTTCCGACCGTGCACTCGCCACTTTTGCAGGCCAGCCCAAAAAATCACTCATAACGAAGTATTCAGCCTTATCGGACGCAGAAATCATAAACAATGCCACCGAGTGGGAATTCCCCTTTTTATCGATGGACTGAACCGAAAGATTGGGCGGACGACTGCTCAGCGACGTCCGGACCTCGTCGTCTACGTATGATGCCGCTCGGATCTCTGAAAATTTATCAAGCCACGTGCCGATAGCGGGGACGGGTGTTTGACTACCCTTCTCCGCCCATTGCGACGTTCGACCGTCCGACGGATTCAAGCGAACAAATGTCTTGGTTTTACCATCCATAGTGATAGCGATTGACTGCGCCAATTCTAACGCATCAAGAGAAACTCTACGTTCAAAAAAACGGGCTTCAGGCTTCAAGAAATCATCGATGACATCAGCAGCGACCAAAAAAACTTTTTTGTCAGATGCTCGCATAACATAATACGACCGCGCGCCATAAGGCTGCTTTCCAAGCGAAAACTCTACCATGACGCCCGAAGCACTCTTAACGACGATTGAGCCCGAGGGCGCGTCCAACCCGAAACTATTCAATTTATCACTAGCAATAGCACCAATCTCACGTAGCACAGGAAACGTCGACATCAGGCGCAAATAATCCATGAATTTATCTGAAGCCAGAAATCTGGACTTGTTTCCGGATGGATCCTGGACAGCGCCTTCTGGTGCGTCGACTGTATTATTCACGATCCACCATCTAAATGATGTTTTGTTTTCCCTACTAGCCTCGACCGTCCTTCCCCCTAATGACAGCTCGACACGCTCCATAGAATCAACCACTAGATTTTGAGTAGCCCGCTGACCAGCATCGGCCCCCTTCGGAATCGAAGCCCAATACGCCAAACTCAACGACGCGCACATGATCAGAAGCCATAAACTAATTGAGTTAACCAAAGTCTTCATAAACGACTCCAGAAAGAAATTTTTTAAAGCTAACTTTTTCCACCACGCCCTTTGGGCCTTCTCGATCTCGATGTGGCAAATCGACCAGCTAGCAAAACAAATGCTGGAACAAGGACAATGGTCCCATAAAACCACACGACATCTTCCTTATTTGAATGCCGAATGGGGATATCATCTTCTGAATCTGCCACACCTAACACTGATGACTCACCCCAAAGCCAACGCAACGAATCCAAAAAATAAACAAGATTTGCCTGATTGCCTATAAGCGCGTCACTGACTAACGTGGCATCCGCAAAGGCAACAACACGTCCGGCAGACCTACCCGAATCTTTAGGAATTTTTTGCTCCATAGCCAATCCAATCACACGAGGCTCGCGCGTCTCGGCAGGCTCATTAAGGCGAAAATCCCGATTTTCGTCGACAAACGTATCCGATAACGAACGCACCGTGTCAAAGACCGTCCAAGCAGGATTACTATCGTTTGACACAAAATATCCTGACTTTAGAAAAATAAGGGCCGCTCTTTGATCATTTTTAGCCAGAGTTTGCACCGATGCATGAGATGTGAATATGTTTGAAAACAAAAACCACACATCAGCCTTGGTGCCAGTACCTCTTGCATGATTTGATTCATTAGCAAGAATTTTTGCCTGAAAATCTGCGCCACTTTCTTTAAGCCATTTGACGAGAGGGTCTTTTGAAGAATCTCTCACACCAGGGGACAACACATCCTGGGTTGGAACATCAACATCCAGCAGCACGAACAACTTACCGCCGGCTTCCACATAACTTTTGATAGAACGAGCCTCTTCGGGCATAAATGAATTGACGCCACCCACGATCACAACGGCGTCAGCATCAGAGGGAACACCACTGCCAGCGCCGTCACTTAGACCAAAGAAACGTAACGTATACCCGGAGCTTCTGAGGAACTCCTCGAGCCGCCCGATGGTTTGCAAGCCTCCGGACTCCTTACTATCCGCGACCCAGCTTAACTCGCCATGACCCCGTGTAAAATAAAGAACTTTTTTCTTCTGCGTGATAGCTAGCAATGCTTTTTGGAATTCGCCGTCAAGATTCTTAAGACCCTTCCTAGCCCCCTCAAGATTGACTCCGAGATCAATTCGCTCCGTCTGTCCATCTGATCGGAACACAACCAGGCCGTTGCGGCTAGCTTTGAACGCCTCCGCCTCTACGGGGTTAATTTCCATATCATAAATGTTGATTGATAGCTTATCGCCACGACCTTTAAGCTCCTCAAAATACAAGCGAGCTTTCGACAAAACCTCATTACCACTTGGAAAAAAAAGGGCTACATCCACCTGCCGAGGAAGGGCGTCCATCAACTGGAGAGTGGATTGACTCGGGCTACTAGTTTTCAGGTAACTCAAATCCCACACCACGTTTTGCTTCACTGCCACGTAGTTCATGGATGCAATAATCACCAATAAAATCCCGACACGAAGCCAATTTGCTGCTGATAGTTTAACTCTTTGCGGCTCCGCCATTTCGCCGCGCCCATTTTTGAGATGGGCCCACTCAATGCCAAATCCAAGGAAAACTGCCAAAATACCAGATACAACCCATAGCGCGAGTAAACCCTTCTCCATAAACGTCGAGGGCTGTACTCGACCCGCCATAAAAACTGAATAAATGAAATAACATAGATACGAAATCAGAAGCAGGCTTTGCCATGCAAGGCAGAGACGCCACACTGGAAGTTCGCGGAGAAAACCGCTAGACTTGGCCCTCACGCCGCAAAACGCCGCAGCTACCACTCCCAAGACCATCAGCGTTAAACCTAAACCACTCAACCACCAATGAGCGGGATCTGCAAAAAAATACCGCTCGCCTAAAAACGTCAAGCAAGCGCCACCGATGGTGAACCACAATCTAAGACTCTGAAAAATCGTCACAGCATTCATTAAGTATTCCTAAAACTCTCATTTATAAACGTGCATTCAACCCTGGCATCGCCGACCTATGAGAGCCATTGTCGAGCTTTCAAGAAAAAAGACGATCATTCCAATATAAAAGACTAAATCTTTGAGATTTACGATCCCTGACCCAAAAGGTGTGAAATGATCATGATGAATCGCCAACCAAGAGAATAGATCCTTGAATGGTTGATCCACGATCTTTGCGACCAGCCATAGCGTCAGAAATATCATCACAATGAACGAGCCACCGACCGCTGCCACAAGCTGATTTGAAGCCAGAGTCGATGCAAACAAGGTCATGGAAATTGTTAATCCACCGAGTAGCGCCAACGACGTATAACCCGCGAGCACGTGACCTATAGATATTTTTCCATGAATCATGATAAGCGCCGGCATATATATGGACACCGCGTGCATGACCATGGAAAAAAGGAATGCCGAGAGGAACTTCCCATAAATGATTTGACGTTCCGAAAGTGGGGACGAATAGAGCAACACGATGGTCCCATTCTGTTTTTCTTCTGCAATAAGACGCATCGCCATCAGAATTCCTGCCACCATACTCATACCGCTTGAAAAATAAAAAAATCCTTCAAGCACGTCAGCAGAGAGCTTAGCCCCGTTACCGACCGCAAATGCGTTAAATAAAAGACCCTCGATGATTAATGCTGCTGCAACGATGATGTAACCCATCCACGTGCTAAAGTACGATGTCAGCTCCCTTGATGCAATTTGCCACGTTTTATTCACTGAGCCTCCCAACTCTTGTGTCCTAGTTTAATTGACTGGACTTAACAAGATTCATGAAAACCTCCTCAAGCCCGTCTCGATCCCTACGCATTTCAAGAAGTCTGGCGCCGGAGTTTATTAAGACTTTTGCGATATGCGGGCGGAGATCGCTTTGACAATCAAACTTGATGACCACCGCACCAGTATCAAGATTTGAGATCTCCTCTGAGATCGTTAGGCCTTCGATTCGGAGTAGATCCTGCCTCGGCACCGGACCCTGGATTTCAACAACGACCTTAAACCCCCTTGTGTGCGTTTTTTGGAGATCTGCTTGTTGACCCTCGGCGAGGAGGCGACCTTTATCGATAATCAGGATGCGATCACAAGTCTTGGTAATCTCCGATAGGATGTGACTCGATAAAATAACGGGATGCTTACCTCGGAGTGATAGAATAAGATCGCGCATTTCCACAATTTGCACGGGATCAAGGCCATTGATG
>JBEIGW010000105.1:0-9217 GCA_040381655.1 Deltaproteobacteria bacterium | reverse complement strand
GCAACAACAGTTTCGGGGCACTAGAACAGTAAGACTCAATACAAGAAACGTACCAGATCTTTTGATAGATCTAGTTTTTGATACGATAAGATTTGAGAACGGACTGGTTTGCTTTCAGACGCTCTTTTTTCATTCGTTCCTGGTTTTCAAAGTTTTTCTTCATTGCATCATTGAAGCCTTCCTTCGGAGTTTCGTCTTGTTCCGAAGCCTTTTTCTCATCTTCCGCGGCGATCTTTTTGGCGCCGAAGAGCGACACAATATTTGATGTGGGCTTCTCAATTTGGTTTTGCATAAGTTCTCCACTACGACAGCAAGTTACAACTACAGCCCGGGCGACCCGACGCCCTTAAAGTACACAAAGCAAGCTGTATGCCACAAGGCTTGGCTTGATGAGAATCCTAAATAATCAATAAATTTTAATAATTATAGATGTTTACAATGAACTTTTAGGGGCTTTGCGGTGGGTGGTTGTCGGTTAGACAGACAAACTGTCAAGGGTTCTGACACCACCTTGGGGTGGGTTGGATTTGGGTGGCCAATTGAGTCCATGAGGACGCACGTGACATAATAGAGACGTTAGCTGTTACCGTTTAAGCCCAAGTTATATTCACCAATTGAGTTGGACAATCATGAACCAGGAAAATCAATTAAGAGCAAAGTTTTATCAATGCTATGACCCGGTGGCCCTCTATCAGTTTATAACACGGGTCCGAGGGATGTCAGAGGATGCCAGGCGCGGACTGGCCGAGTTTTTAGGTGAGGGTGTTCATTTTCAGAGCTTCGAGTTTAGGGCTAGTGATTTCATCATGGCTGTGAATGTGGCTAAGTCGACCTTTTTGCGTCGTGGTGATCTAGAGGTGGCTCGTTGGAAGGATGCAATGGGTATAGCGCGCGCCTTGGAGAATGCAGAACTCATACCTCCTATGGAAGTCCTAAGTATAGGTGACAGCCTAGCTGTCATCATGCCCAAAGGAGGGGAGGTGTCTAAATTTACAGGGCGTAAACTGGAATCCCAACTTTTAGACACCGCTCGGGCGCTTGGTAGAGCTGGATTGGTACTTGATGACTATCCGCAGTTACGCGAGGCGGGCGGAGTTCCGTTCATCATTGACTGGTCGGATCTAAGCTTCGTTAGCTGACAGCATCAATCAGCTTCTGGAACCCGACGAACATCTGCGGTAGATTCGCTCTAGCGATCTGGTCAGTGACCATTGAAGGGACTAGGCCGCGGAAAGAAACATCAAGTTTATAAATAGCTGTGGTTTCGCTATCAGAGCTCTTACTAAGGTCCCAGCTTCCAGTATTTTGTTTCATCAGGTTACTTTCGACTAAGGTCCACCAAATTTTATTTGGATCCTGCTCGTAAATCTCAATCGTATAGAAAAACGTTTTTACGATGTTGAGTTCAGTTTTGACCTGACACCTGGCTTTACTACCCGATTTTGGTGGCAGCACTTGTATGGCTGTAACGCCCGGAATGAATTCTGGATATCGCTCGAATTGTCCAAGAGCCTTAAATACTCTATTAATGTCACCTCGAAAAATATGCTTAGTTTCAAGCTCGGCCATGGAAAAAAATCCTCCTTTGCATTGAAAACGATAATTGTATAGACTTATAGGTGGTAAGTATAGATCGTGGTTTTTGAACTTCAAGTGGCTCTAAATGTTGGAATTCGGCGGGAGCGGATATGTCAAATGATTCTCAGATGAAGGATTTGGTTGAATTTGTTGCCAAAGCCTTAGTTGATGAAGTTGGTAAGATTCAAATCAAAGAACTGGTTGGCAGTCAGTCGAATGTCATCGAGTTGAAAGTGGCAAAAGAAGATATCGGTAAGATCATTGGGCGTCAGGGTAAGACGGCCGATGCCATTCGTACTATCTTAGGCTGTGCCAGCGTCAAATTAGGCAAGCGTTATATTCTTGATATTATTGACGAGTAGATCATGCGGGATGCGGCCAGCGCTGTTTTAGTTGCCGCCGTCGAAGGCATGGATTTGACCCCGGACGAGGAGCGATTCTTTAAGGAAGAGTCGCCTGGCGGGGTAACGCTTTTTAAGCGCAACATTCCCCAGGACGATTACCACAAGCTCACGGCACTGACGAGGCGCCTGCAAGGAACTCGCTCCTCCGGCGAACCTCCGATGATTATCGCTATTGATCAAGAAGGTGGTCGCGTCTCAAGAATTGGTGCGCCATTTCCAAACCAGGGTGCAGCCTTGAATATTGCTGGCGGCGGAGTTGATCCGCGCGAGCTTGAGAGCATAAGGGCATATGGTGACCTTGTTGGGTCCGAGCTGGGAAAACTTGGAGTTAATGTTAACTTTGCACCAGTCGCTGATATCCATACGGAGCCCACAAATATCTCGATTGGTGATCGGTGTTTTGGCCATACGGCAGAGCAAGTCACTCTGCGAGCAGGTGCGTTTCTCGAGGGCATGCAGTCGAGTCAGGTCTTAGGTTGCCTTAAGCATTTTCCCGGGCAAGGTCACGCCCGAGTCGATACGCATGAGGGCACCGCAATTATTGATGTGAATTTGCAAACCCTGATGACTAGAGAACTAGAACCTTTCAGGCGTCTGCTTCCCCACGCAAAAATGGTTATGATTTCTCATTCAATTTTTCCCGCTCTCTGTGAGCGAGAAGCCAGTCGCTCGAGGGTTGTTATCATGGACTGGTTACGCACGCGCATGGGTTTCACTGGGGTTGTTGTGAGTGACGACATGAACATGGGCGCTCTTCCTCAGGATGTTGAAACTTGGAAGTCTGCCATGATCGATGCCGTGGCCGCTGGGTGCGATATGCTGCTGGTTTGCCGACACTTACCACGCTATATCATGGCTCTAGACGCCTTACGAAACGAGTCCGCGAAAAGCTCTGCTTTTAGATCAAGGCTTGAGGATGCAGCGTCGAAAGTCATAAATCTAAGGCGTCAATTGCTTTAACTCGTCTCGATCTTTTAAGATCTAGGCTTGGGTCTCATCTGAAATTTCGAAGGTTTTACGAACCCGCACCCGTTCAATTCGGTGTCTGACGACCTGCGATACCTCACAGGTCAACGGACCGATAGCCGTACTCTGACCGACTTTGGGCAGATCACCCGTAACTTGAATCATGTAACCGGCGACGGTTTCTGCTTCCTGTACACCTTCTTTGTGGATTTGCTCAGGGTTTATTTCGAAGAAATCTAAAAATTCATCAAGATTCATCTGTCCCATAACATCGTAAATGCCCGGACTAACCTCGATGATCTTAGCTTGCTCTTCGTCGTGCTCGTCTTGAATCTCTCCGACAATCTCTTCCAGCATGTCCTCAAGTGTTATCAGACCCGCTGTTCCGCCGTACTCGTCTATCACAATTGCTATGTGGTTTTTTGTTCTTTTCAGCTCTTTGAATACGTCCATGATCAACTTGGATTCCGGCACCTGATAAGGCTTACGCATAAGATGCTGAATTCGCAAGTTTTGCATTTTCTCGGGGTTGGCAGCAAATTGGAGCAGATCTTTTGCGAGCAAAATACCAACCACATTGTCGATTCGCTCGTCGTACACCGGTATCCTTGCGTGACCACTCTCATAGGCTACTTTGACGGCGTCTCTGAGGGGCGACTTAAGTTCAATAGCCGTCATGTCAGTTCTTGGAGTCATAATCTCTCGTACTTTGATTTCATCAAACTCGAATACGCCCGATATCATATCCTGCTTGGTCTCTTCGAAAACACCAGCCTTCTCGCCAACGTTGACAAGAAATTCAAGCTCCTCTTCCGTGATTTGTGGGCCTGGCTGGTGTTTTCCACCGCCAAACATGGCTATTAGCGATGACGCGAAGTAGCTGAGTCCGATGACAAAAGGCAGGGTAACTTTGTACCAAAAATACACAAACTTCATGGCTGGAATGGCCAGGCTTTCGGTGTAAATCTTGCCGATCGTCTTGGGGACGATTTCACAGAAAATTAAAACGACTAAAGTTGTGAACCCTGTGGCGACAGCAAGGGCTTTGTTGTTGAAATATTTATTAGCGTATTCTGTTGCGATGGCAGACGCTAAGATATTGACTGCCGTATTGAAAAGCAAAATTGTGGTTAATACGCGGCTTGGGTGATGTAGCCATAGGTTAAGCTCTTTTGCTTTTTCGCCCCTAGTGTCGAGGATGTGCTTGGCTTTCAACGATCCTAAACCAGTAATAGCTGTTTCAGCCCCGGAAAAAAGCGCAGAAATAACGCCACAGGTAATGAAGCCAATAATCGCGGCACTATCGTTTGCAAATAACTCGTCCATAGTCTCCTGTCGTTACTTCTTCTTTCTTCGGTTGCTTTTTTTAAGATTAGACGCTGATTTTGTTTTTTTAATCTGTTTTTTCGCGCCTATTTTTTTCGCGCAGCCGTTCCAAGCGGGGAACGCGGGTCGTCGTCCAGAGAAAAAACGCATGAGTTTTGACTGCTCGGAGAACATCTTGCGCTTTTCTGCTGGCTTCATGTGATCATGGCCAACCAGGTGCAAGATTCCATGCACGAGTAGAAAGCAAATTTCTTTTGATAAATCATGCCCAGATTCAGCGGCGTTCAGCGCGGCATCACTTGTGGAGATTACCACATCTCCAAGTGGCAGAGGGTTTAGAACTTTGACCTCTGGAGAGGGGGTTTTCTGAACCTTTGGAGGGCGCCGCCAGTCATATTGAGGAAAGGAGAGAACGTCCGTCGATTTATCTTGATGACGGTATGTCTTATTCAGAGATCGCATTCTGTTAGGAGAGACAAACTGCACACATATTTCGTACTGAGCGACTCCAAGTCGGCGAGACACTTCACTCACTATTTTTATGATTTTATTGCGATCGATCCGATAGTTTCGATTGTGATTGGTTACATGGACGCACGCGACATGTTTAATGGAAAGAGCCACTGCTGCAGTCACCTAGGGTTTTCGCCGCAAAGAATTTAAATCTACAAGTTTCTCCGAGGGTGCCTCGTCTTTTGAGGATGACTGGATTTTTACACCTCGAGACGACCCGCAGAGTTCTCTGAGAGCGCTAACTTTCGGCTGTTGAGTGGTATCGTTTGAACGAGCGGTCAAGTCAGAGATCGCTGATTGGGCTTTGAGTAGCGCGTCTTTGTCGGTTTGAATCACCTTTTCAGCAAAAGCGATCAAGGTCTTCACAGATATAGAGTCCGGAGCTTTTCTTGCGCCAATTTGTTTTAATTTTGGATCGGAAGCCATGTTGCCTCAGTTTTCTGGTTAAGTTACCCAGGTTAAAATTTTACCATGTCTCGACGTCAACCGTAATGGTTCTGCCGGTTAAATAGTGGCGCAAACGTCTGTTTTTATGAGTCAAACTTTGTCCACTTTCGATTGTACCAATCAACGCCTTTCAGCTTGAAACGACGAAGAAACAGACTGGAAAAATCCTCAGCCTGGAAGATGGGCAGTGTGTCTGTCTGCTTAAAACCACGGTTTGCTGCTAATTCGCAAGCCTCAGAGAAGTACGGCAAGTGATCTGTTTTTAGCCAAAGAAATCCCCCGGGGGATAGGAGGTCCCAAGCTGTCGCGCAAAATTGGCTCGAATAAAGGCGGTAATGCTGATGTTTTTTCTTTTTCCACGGGTCAGGAAAAAACGTCACCAAACCGTCAATCTCGCCTGACGCAAACAGATCCCGAAGACCACTGGCGTTTGCCAAGATCGTAAAAACATTTTTCAGCTGCCGTTTTTCAGCGCGCTCTGCGGTCTGATATACGCGTTTAAAAGTGATATCAATACCTACAAAAAGGGCCTCGGTATGGGCTTCAGCCATGTCGCAAAGGGTGTGTCCTGTATGGCAGCCAATTTCCACGATCAATTTTTTTGATGAATTTTGTGAGACGTTCTTGAATTTCTCACGCCACGCCCCAGGAAAACTTTTTAACGCAACACCGGTCGCGATTTGTAGGGATCCATCTGTTTGCGCATCCAGCAACTTGCCAACGTATGCATTGCTGTTTTTATTAAACTTTGTCGCGACATCAAGAAATACATCAGGAGAGCGAACAGGCATTGGACTGATCCTTCGGATGGGTTTACAGAAACCTGTCTTGTCTAAAACTCAGGCCAAATTTGGCAAAAAACACCAGAAGGCGCAGTCATTGGTTCGAGTAGCTATAAGCCGGATTCTGTCCAAGCCCCAAGGGGCCTTGGGCTGTCATTCATCTGGGTTAGACGTTACCGACTAACTCAAGCGACCTACCCGGGAGACGTCGAGCCGACGTTCGTCTGACTTAAAGTCAGATCCTTCCTCTGTTTGGTCTTGCTCCGGATGGGGTTTACCGAGCCAGCTTGTCGCCAAGCTGCTGGTGAGCTCTTACCTCACCGTTTCACCCTTGCCGCTGTCGTGATGGACACGACAGGTTGGCGGTTTACTCTCTGTTGCACTTTCCGTCGGGTCACCCCGCCTGGCCGTTAGCCAGCATCCTGCTCTGTGGAGTCCGGACTTTCCTCAAAACACAATGCTTTTTGAGCGTTGGTTCTGCGACCGCCCACTACACTTGCCAAAATAATCTTGCGCCTTCTGGCGCGCCGAATTTAAAGCCGCCCTATTTTAAAGTCAATCATAAAATCCCATAAAATTCGTTCGCCCCAGCAGCCTAGTGAATCTTTGGTGTCAGAGCCAAGATTTTCTCGTAATTATCGGGGCATATAGGGTCATTTCGATTGGCTATATTTCGGGTGATGGCTCCACAGCCGTCGCATCTGAAGTCCAGCATCAAACCCTTTTGAGAATCCATGTGATACGAAATGGCACGAAGAAGCCCCTGGCAGGGATTGGCCCGGTCACCAGGAAATATGTCGACGTGTTTACTGGTCAAACAAAAAGGGCAATGGTTACGGCAGCCAGATGCTGCTGCGGGAACATGCTGGCCGCAATGTTCACACGTAAAAGGCTCATTTTTATGAGTGAATCTGCCCGTCATGGATGGTTGGCTCCTACTAGCCGGTCTTCGCGGCGTGTAACATGAATTTCGGGTATTCGCCATAAGTCCCGACCTATCCGCCCGATTTAACAAACAAACCAGAGCTTTTTAGTGCCTGAATTTATTTGGGTATTTAATTATTAGACCAGATTTCACTTATGTTTAATGCGGGCTTGCCGAAGACCATTCCTGCGGAGGGGTTCTGCCCCCCGAGGAGAGAGTTATGCGCATGCTACGTTCAAGAAAAACTTTGTTGTCATTGGTGGCCGCGGCCACGGTCGTACACATGAGTTCTTGCGGCAGAAGTTCATCAAGTGAGGACGACGGCGGTAGCGGCGGTGGCGGCGCAGTATTTTCTGGGAATATGCAAAACGTGGCTGGAACCATAACCAGCCAGAGTGGAAACCCATCTCAGATGAAAGGTTGGGTTGTTGCATTGGTAGAAGCGGTTAGTCGAGTGGCAAGGACCTCTACAGCCGATTCCTCGGGAATTTTGCGATTGAACAAGGTTAGCTTGGAAGCCGCTCAGACGGCGGTTTTACTGTCCCCTGATTATCTCCTGCAATCCATTATGGCGATGCCATCGACTAAAGTGAATACGGTGAAGCAATACTTCATGATTCAAAATCCTGCGTTGCCACAGCTTGTGCAAAAAGGTCCAACAATGGCGTTTCAAAATTCATCAGGCATCACGGTGCTTGATGTATATGCAGGAGATAGTGATGCGGATGGAAGTCCGAACGGAACTGGAGCGCTTGGTCTGACTGATGCAGGTTTTGAGCTCGTCACAGTGGATACCGATTCAGACGGTATTCCCAACGACACCGATGGCGACATTGATGGTGATGGTTTATTAAATGCCTTTGATAATGACGATGATGGAGATGCTGTCGACGATATTTTTGACTCAGATGCAAACGGTAATTTGGTGGCGGATTCTCAGGAGGCAATTGGAGATGCATACTACGGTCAAGGCATCGAGTACTTCACAGCCAGATATGAGCAAGGCCAATCTGTAAATTCCCTCCAATTCGTACTAAAAGTTAGAGGTGGATTGAAGCCCGAGTCCGTAAAAATAAAAACGGCGAGTAGCCTGACTGATGGTGCTGTGTCGGTTGCCGGAGACGGAACAACGACATCTTGGGACTTCTCATTGCTTGATAACGGATCTAATTTTGATGGCGCTGAGGGTGATTTACTGTATGCGCGAAAAATCCAGCTTGCGAATGGGAAAACGCCCCGTGTTAATCAGGTCATTTTTGCTCAAGTTACATTTGGCACTGGTGATTCCGCTTTCACGCTTGAATATCCATGGATGTTCCCGAGCGTAACGGCGGGAGCTATCACTTCGTCCTATAACTCGGCGACCCGAGTGGTGACACTTGCGGGTGATCCTTTCGGCGCGAGTTTTCAGGACTTTGCGTGGAGCGTCACGCTCACCAATGCAGACGGGCTAAAAGTATATGAATCGGCGGCTATTGCAGGCGGGACAAGAACACTCACCATTCCTGCAAACATCCTGGAAAGTGGCGCCACGTACACCTACGACGTCGTGGCTCAGACCCGCGATAAGGTTCCTGGGATGCCTGCCGCTGCTGTACGATCAGCAAAAGTGACGATTAGTAACTAAGACACTACAATCTAGCCGATAAACTAAGGGGTCTGACATGTTGTTTGAAAAAAGTGATTTAAAAATTCAAGATGCAGAAGATTTTTTGGAGTTCGCCCCAGTTTTTCTTTTCATCGCCCTGATTGCGCCATTGGTTTTAGCAGCTTATGGACTTGGTTTTATTTTGGATCAGACGGGTTGGCTAGATACTTCAAGCTAAGGTTTTGGAGACGTTCAGCGGTCACAGGTCCGGTCTCTTTGTGCCTGATCAACCCATCCTTATCGATAATAAATGTCTCTGGGACGCCGGATACTCCGTAATCGAGACTGGTTTTGCCCGTGCTATCAATTGCTATGGGATAGGACTTGCCGTGAGTTTTCGCGAAATCGCGTGCGGCCTCTGGCGTGTCTTGAATAGCGACGCCCATGACAATAACTCCTTGCTCGCGAACGCGCTGCCAGAAAGTCTCCAGCTCCCTGGCCTCCTCGCGGCAGCTAACGCACCAGCTAGCCCAGAAGTTCAGCACCACCAGTCGGCCTCGTAAATCTCTTAAAAAAATTTTTTCGTCCTGCGTTTTTGGAAGCCAAGCGGAGCCTTCTAGGGATTCGACTTGGAAGTCGGCAGCCATTTTTCCTATCTGAGAGGACTTAATGGCCATCGGGTTGAGTG
>JBEIGW010000104.1:0-9314 GCA_040381655.1 Deltaproteobacteria bacterium | reverse complement strand
TGTCATTCCTGCATCCATGCTGAGTAAATCTTTCAAATCAGTGCTTATGCCTTTACACTCATCCGTCTCATTAAATTTTTTGATCCGATCTAGGGTGTAGACGTCTTTAAAACCGTGCTTCCCTACAAGGCTAATAGATTTAAACATCACCACGTCGTTAGATGAACCAATCTTGCCCAAGCCGCTTCGGCTACTCGATAGATCCGATAAGCGACCAAGCTTGATTACTGTCGCTCGGGTTACCAGCGTCTCCGCGTGATTCGTCATAGGAAACTGTGACGGTGCATCAGGCATGACAACAAACTTCTGACCGATGGGTGGCGCCGCAAAGGGATCACTCCAGACGGCGCTGCATCCGGTCAACAATAACCCCATGAGAATAAACCGCGTCTTAAAAATGATCTCAAACGCAGATCTGACGCAAAGCATAGCAAGCCCCCCATCACCTTTCAGTACCATCCGTAGGGAGGTATCGGTCGATGGGTGTTGAAATGTTAGAAAGCCAATAAAAAATCATCAAATTCAGGCGGTTGAACCTGAGTATGGCACCCTAGACTCACCCCTGATAACGAATCTCGGTTATGACGTATTCCACGGGTCCCTTTGGAGCATTCACCTCAATGGTGTCGTCAATTTTCTTGCCGAGGAGAGCTCTCGCAATTGGTGAGCTTAAGGAGATTCTATTTTTAGTAATGTCAGCTTCAAGGTCACCCACCACCCGATAAGTCCTCTGATCACCCGTGTTCTCATCTTGAACGGTAACAAAAGCACCAAAGCGGACCTGATTTACTGCGTCAGTATCAGCCGAGAAGTCGATAATGTTTGCACGGCTTAAATTACCCTCGAGTTCTGCGATTCGTCCCTCAATGAATCCCTGGCGCTCCCGCGCGGCGTGATACTCTGCGTTTTCACTCAAGTCACCGTGAGCCCGTGCGTCAGCAATATCTTGAATAACCTTTGGCCGATCAACATGCTTGAGACGATGCAGTTCGTCCTGAAGGATCTGGTAGCCATCTTTTGTAAATGGAATTAACTCTTCAGCCATAATCGACAGAGTCCTTTTAAAAGTCCAAAGTTATTTCAACTACACAACCACAGGCTCTTGAAACACGGACGGGGCCAACGCCCCGATTGTTAACAAATGTGCGAACACACTAACCCAAAAACCCAACAAACACAATTCCATATATGCTTAAAAGCTATGCGTTGCTGAAAATCCAAGCGTATAGGCCAAAGCTTCCACGTCCTGCAGGGTCGACTCCGTCGCATTTTTTTGCGATTTTCCCTTTCCTTGTTGCACGACAATACCCGCAGAAACCTGACTATTGGGCTGCGCCCAAGCAAAAAATAAACTTGATCCTATGTAATCAATGTGATCAGGCTGACCTTTTTTTGAGGTCACCGGCATCGGTGTAGCATCGTTATTAGTGAACAGTCCGAACCGCACTGGTACCGCGGCCGTCAGGAAATATTCCGTCCCGACAGCGTAATTTAAATTGCTCTCACGGTAATACAGCTTTTCGGTGATATTACTCATATTTGAAACTTCCTCGTGCCAATCCAAATCAGAGGTCACCAATAGTCTGGGTGATGCAAACCATGCAATACCCGTTCTGATTTCTAGTGGCATACTACCGAGCGGATTACTACTACTGGCGGTAAAAGGCTCTGCATCAATCGTGTTTCCGACCACCAAGACCTTGTCGACAACTTGCGAGTACTTCTGCGATGCATAGCTACCACTTCGCACTAAAACTCCTAGCGACACTTGAGTTGCTGGCGCCCATTGAACGCCAAAGCCGAGCTGAGCTCCGTGGGCAACCAAGCTCTCCCGCACACTTTGCGCCAAATATTGTGGTCCAGTCGTGATGGTGTAATTCTGAGAGACTTGGGTCAGCTCATCGACTTTGACGTAGCCGAGCGACAAGCCGAGACCTAAAGATGGGGACACTCGGTAACCCAACGCTCCTGTAGCCCCGTAGGTTGCAGCCCGAATATTGGCGGCACGATGAAATCTCTGCAGTGCGCCAATCCCAGTCTTGAGATCATCTTGATCCTTAAGCTCAGTATCAACCGTGTAGTAAGCAAAGCCGCCGACCAAACCTGGTAAAAATTTATCAAGTTTTTGCATGACGCCAAAAAAAGGTGCGAACGTTCCGCCACTTTCTTCCTTAAAGTCACTGGTGCCCAAAAATGCCTTTTTGAACGTGACTTTTTTACTATAAAAAGCATTGGCTGAACCTGAGATGTCGTTTGACTGTGCAAACGCTAATCCGCCCGGGTTATAAAAAACCCCTGACGCATCATCAGCAACTGCCGTGTAAGCACCGCCAAGTCCCTGAGCCCTTTCCCCAGTGATGACATTGCGGTAATGCATTTGATCGGCGTGGGCCAAATGGGCCGAAGTCGCCATCATGAGCGAACCCACTGAATAAATCACACGATTTTTAGCGCTCCCGATTTTTTTCATTACTTGGAATCCTTTCTTTTGCTCACAAGATCAGCCCGCGCGGTGTCAAACCGCTCTTTACCAATAGCCCCAATGATTTGATCCGCGCCAAGACGATTAAGGGCATCAGCTATAACTTTTCGGCGATCAGGAATGGATGGATGAGTCACATCCATCACGGTTTTGTCGTTGTTTTTCTTTTTATTTGCGGATAAACGCTCAAGGAAACGATCAAGAGCTCTAGGCTCGTAACCAGCTCTTATGGCATATCTAACACCCTCACGATCAGCCTCAAACTCCAGATCTTTGTCGAGACCTTTCTCGAGTAGAAGACTCATTCCCGCCTTAGCGGCCTGCAAAATACCCATACCCGCACCACTTGCCGTGGTCATGAGCTTTGCCAGTGCAGATCCGCTATCGTTGACATCCGGCTCAGGCCTAAGCCTTGCTCTTGAAAATTTATCAGGCCGCTTTCTTGCAGACGCCTCAGCTTGAGCTCGTTCCACTTGATCTTTACTCATGGATCTTAGCGCATTAAACATGTGTTTTTTACCAACGTGCGCTGTCTCATGGCCGAGAATCGCTGCAAGTTCAGCCTCATTCGCCGCTGCCTCAATAACACCGCGCGTGACCAAAATATAGCCGCCAGGGCAGGCGAATGCATTAACAGAGTCCGAGTCAAGTATTCCAAACATGTAGCGACGGTCCGGATAATCACCACTCTTTGCCACATAGCTTCCAACGGTATTCACGTAATTCTTTAAGCTTTTATCTTGATATTCGCCGTAAAACGTCAACAATCGCCCAGCCATGTTGCGCCCGACTTCTACTTCAGCTTTGTAATCATCAAGAATAAGTTGCTCAGACTGAGTGAGGCTCGTTGGTTCAGCATCCGGATTCTCTTTGGACCAAAACGAACAGGCCTGAATGAGCAACAAGACTAAAATTAATAAAAATGAGTATACTCTTCGTCCATCCATGGATCATTTTCTCCGCTCAGTCCTGCGTTTACCGATCGCTGCCCCTACTTAATTTTACGCTCAATTTCTGCAAAAACCAGGTCTCCCTGGGCCTTCACTTTTTCCTGGGAAACTTGGAAATCTTCGAGCGCATAAACTGCATGTAGATTTGGCCTGAGGTTCGCCGCCACGCCGACCTCACTTGTATCATCAAGTCCTCGGACTCCCATGACTGAGCTTCGAGTTCTGCCGCCATCAGCCGCCGACTGACTTCGGCCCTTTTTGACCGCCTCACGCATAGCATCCGCCAGCCCGACTTTATCATCTGTCTTAACTCGAACAGCTAACACACTAACAAAGCCGTCCTTGCCAGAGGTCGTCTTAACTTGCCAGTACATGCCTTTGCGTTCTCCGGCGTTGAGCGCCTCACCTTTTTTGAGTTTCTGAAGAACAGTAGACGTTTTATCAGGAGCAGAATAGACTTCAACATTGTCTTTTTGGCTTTCTACAGTACCAGCCAACGCCGTAACCGAGACAATCGCTAGACTGAAGGCAAGAACCATCAACCTCATATAAAGCCCCCCTTTGTGCCGCTATTCGCCCAGTAAAGAATCTCGGAGACCTCGCGAACCACAATAACGCTCAGCTTAAAATCCAAGCTTTTCCGATCGTTACAAGCATAAATTAAGCCCGGCCACGCTGCCCGTTGTCCCGAACTAACGTTCAACGCTAGGCTTTTAACAAGCATTAAAACCTAGGCTTTAATGATAGCATAGACCGGGTGATGTCAGTCCGTTGAAGCAGTTTGATAAACTCATAAATTATTTTGTTATTCACATAAAAATCAACGCGCTCTGCGCAAGATGAGTCGCATGTTAAGCACCCCAAAATCAAGCAATTCGCATCAATACCCGATCCACATGACATAGTAAATTCGGACACGACGCGTCTAAGTAACTAGCGAGGTGAATCATGGGACAGTTAATGACCACGAACAATATTACTCTAACACCTCCAGCTACGCGCATGTCGCCACCTGAGGATCTTCGCGTCATCGCCAGAACCATGGGCACGCCAAGTTGCTTTGAGTTACAAGTCTCCAACCTGTCACGCAGCGGTATGCTTTTAGAATGGGACACCCAAAAATTTCGTCTCCCATTTCGTGAAAACACTCTAATCGAACTTGAAGTGAACACACGATTTAAGGGCCAACCACGCAAAATTAACTGCCTAGCGAAGATCGTGCGCCGGAACACCAGTGGAGACACGCTGCACTACGGAATTCGAATGATTCACCATGACGAACAAGAGCATCTCAACTGGCTGTCAATGATTGCATCACTTGAAAAAAGTTCCGATCAATCCGCATGAGTTCTGACCGGGTCAGACAATTGATCGCAATATACATAACTGACCAAAGGCCAGTTGCAACGACTCACGAAGATAGGTAGCCTTCCTGGTAGCCCCGGCTCACCAGATTGAGGCACTTATGAGACCCAAAATAAACGCGCTAACATTGAACGCTGCTCCAATAATTAGTTTAATGCTCTTAAGCGGCTGCTTGTCGAAAGAAACCAAGCAACCCCTGCCACCTCAGCAAATAAGTGCCCCAACAGAGTTGTCAGCCGCAAGTCAGATTCCAAGGATTCTCATCAAGCACTGTCACGACGGCGATACTTGCCAAGTTAAGACTGATGGCGGACTGTGGTTCAGCGTCCGACTTGCCGGAATCGACGCACCCGAAATGGGACGCTCTAACCGAAAAAAAGCCAGCGACGGGCAGCCTCTCGGAGTTGACGCGAGAGATACGCTCATAAAAATCCTAGGCAGCAGTCAGCATGTAACGATGAACCAAATTGATCTCGATCCGTTCAATCGCCCCGTCGTCGAGCTTTTCGCTGGGGACACATGCGTGAATCTGAAAATGCTAGAACTCGGCTTAGCTGAGCACTACCGGGGTCGATCAAAACTCATAAACCCTCAAACCTACAATGAAGCCGAGAAGCAGGCGAAGGCAAATCGAGTTGGAATTTGGGGACTAAAAAACTACGAGTCACCCAGTAAGTGGCGCAAAAATAGGAAAATATAATTTAATTGAATGGCACACGTGCTGCCTTTTTTATTTGCACTAGCGTGCAGCTGAGGGCATGAGCCGTCTTGCAATCACAAAAACCATAACGCACACCTGACATTTATATGTTAGTTAACCGAATGGGACTTATCTCAAAAGCTTTCAAAAAAGACACTTAGGAGATATGCAGCTTGCTGACGGCTGCTCATTTAGAAAAGCTGGAATGGCACCTACTCGTAACGAAACTGGCCCTCTTTGCGCAAACGACTGAGGGGCAACAGGCGTGTTATTCCCTTTTACCAAACAAGTCCGCCGCGGCCGTCACACATCGCTGGTCCGAGGTCACCGCTCTCAGAGACATCGCCAGATCGGGATACAGAGCCCCTATCGGCGAACTTGATTCGCCGTCTGCCATTTTCAAGGCCGCAGAAAAAGGCCAAATTTTGGAAGGACCAGACTTCCTAAAAATCCTTGGCATCTTGAACTCAACAAAGCGGGTTCTTGGGTTTGCTACGTCATTTGCACCAAGATCAGAGCGTCTCAGGGAACTCAGGGGTTCACTAGACCCGCTATCGAAACTGGCAACGTCGATTGAAAATACCGTGTCATCGGACGGCACAATAAAGGACGAAGCCTCCCCGGATTTGAACGCTCTCCGTCAGCATAAGACTAATCTACGCAATAAAATTGAGGACGTTTTGGGACGCATACTCGTATCCCCAGACGTAGCTGACTACCTACAGGACAACTTTTTCACCGTTAGACATGACAAATATGTCATCCCAGTGCGACTCGATGGTCGTGGTCGCATCAAGGGGCTAATTGTCGATACATCTGATTCGGGGCAAACGTTGTTTCTTGAACCATCTGCCATCACACAAATGAATCAGGATCTACATGATATCGATGTGGCAGAGAAGCTTGAGATCATACGCATTTTACGAGACCTCAGCGCCGTCGTATCTAAAGACCTCGATATGATCCGTCGTAACTATGATTCCCTCATAGACTTAGACATTAAAACCGCCGAAGCCAGTCTTGCCGTAGATATCGACGCCGGCTCGGTCCACGTCTCGGAAAAACCATGCCTAAATATCATCGGAGCTAGACATCCCTTAATAAAAACGAGTGATGGTAAAAACGCTACACCTAATACAATTGCTCTCGAGGAGCGCGGCGAGCCCTCGCAGCGCGTATTGATCGTTTCTGGACCTAACGCCGGCGGCAAAACCGTTGTACTCAAGACTGTTGGTTTACTGCATTTAATGGCGCGCGCAGGACTATTACTGCCCGCAGAGTCCACTTCAAAAATATATTTTTTCGAAAACATCTACCTGGAGATGGGTGATGGTCAAAATATCACAGCAAACCTCTCGACGTTCAGCGGTCATCTATTAGGCTTAAAGCACATTCTTGAGTCATCAACCAAGAACGACCTGGTGCTACTTGACGAGTTGGCAACGGGGACTGAGCCGCAAACTGGCTCGTCTATCGCACGTTCGATTCTAGAACACCTTGCCCAAGAGAGCATAACCGCAATCGCTACAACTCATTTTGATGAGCTAAAAACAATGGCTCTCGAAGACCCGAGATATCGCAATGCATCAATGGAATATCAAGTCACTTCCTACCGTCCAACATACAGACTAATACTTGACGTGCCGGGACAAAGTTACGGAATAGAGTTAGCAATTCAAATAGGACTGCCAAAACGCATTATTGACCGTGCGAGTAGCATCCGAGGCAATAGTAAAAATGCACTCGATGAATCAATCTCTGCACTTCAACAGGCACGTCAGCAAATTGAAGAGACACGAACCACTCTCCAGACGGAACTTCTTGAGGCTCAGGCGGCGAAAGACCGTTGGCACTCTGAATGTCAACTACTCGAGGAGCAACGAGCGAAAGTGTCCGCTAAGCTTGCGGCAAAAATCGAAAGTGACGTTGAGAGTCTGCGTTCCCAATTTGAAGACTCGTCAAAGGAGCTGCGCGATGCCGTAAAAACAATTCGCTTCGGAGACTCGTCGCCAGACATTGGTTATGAAAAAAAGAGGGCCGCGGAGGCAAAACTACGTGATCTCGAGAAAACTGCCTCCGCTCTCGCTCCAGGTACCCACCAAGTCGACCTTCCTGGCCAACCCCTGGAGGCTAAGGATCTTGCCGTTGGACTACCCGTATACGTGCTTCCTCTTAAACGAGAGGGCTCGATTGTAAAATTTGGATCATCAGGATCTACTCCCATTGACGTTCAGGTGGGTGTCATCAAACTGCGCGTAGGTTTACTCGATCTCAGAAGGATAACGAGTACTAAGATCACGCCAAAAAAAACGGCCGAACATTCTAACCGTAAGCACAATTCCGTTATTTCGGATGCAAACGAGTCGATACCTGAGTTCGTGCCGCAAACCAACCGTAACACCATAGACCTGCGTGGATCGGATGTAGACACCGCCCTAGACAAGGCTTTAGATTTTCTGGACCGCTGTATGAGACAAGATGAGATCTATGCCGTGCTGATCCACGGACACGGAAGCGATCGGCTCAAGCAAGCTCTTAGAGCAATGCTCAAAACACACTGCCCTTACAAGGTCTCATTTCGCGCCGGCGCCAATAACGAAGGTGGCGACGGCGTTACAATTGTCAAAATTGGATAGTGCGGAATAGAGAATGATTTGGCGCACGACTAAGCGGCATTCTCGGGTGCTTTTAAACCGAATACGACCATTGTTTTATCGTCATCAACTAAGTTTTTAGACTCTGAGTTCAACCTGAGAAGCTCAGCTTTAATGACCTCAGCATTAACTTCACCCAGAAGATTAATTTGGATTTTCAACTTCTCCGCCAAACGCTTAAACTGCTTACTGCTACCGACAATGCCATCAGTTGCCGAAACAATGAACGCCTGGCGTCCTGATGACTTGAAATCTAGGACCTGGTCCATGTCCGACCAAACTTTAATATCCCATTGCCCATCGTCGATCTGATAGACCACCATTGGGAATGGAAAATTAGCGCGATGGGACACAACCCGCCCTGTTGTGACATCAAGTTCAACACCCAAAAACGTTGGGAGATCTCCGTCGCCCCACGACTCCCTGAGAAAGCTGCGTAATGTCTGCTCATAGACAAGAAAACGGCTACCGAGCTCGCCCGATCGTCGCATAGGGTCTCTAAAAATAGTACGTGCAATAACTTGCAGTGTAGTTGCTTTAAGAGCGGCATGGACACCGTGTCCGGTCATGTCTCCCAAGATCACGGCGAGCCGCTTCGTCTCTGGATCCCAATGCACAAAATAGGCGTCACCAGAAACGTAAAAAGCGGCTTCGAAGTGACACGACATATCGATTTCCGGTGGTAAACTCGGAATTTTCATATACGCATTCTGAACCACGCGCCCCAATTCGAGCTCTTTTTCAATCATCTCATTTTTAGCTTTTGCGCTTGATAAGGATCGCACGCGATTTTCGAGAGTGGAAATATTTACAAAAGCACTTGAGGCTAACAGATAGTTGGAAAGAGGAACGATAATGCTGCGAACCTGGAAAAACTCTTTATAGTTACCAAGTTCCGGAAAAACAACATTCACATAAGCCACGGCCTGCAGAACGCATGCGATAGCCGCCACGATAAGCGCCCATGTACGCCAGGGAAGACCTTTGTTGCGTATTTTGAATGCGGTGTACAAAGCTATTCCTAAACCGATAGCCGCAACAATGAGACTAAACCAAACGTTGATTTCATAAGACTTATCTTCAATACTTTTGATGCCAAACCTGTTCAGCCACATGCCAAAGGTCGATAAAAGAGTGTATATCGCGGCTATCCACAACCACGG
>JBEIGW010000103.1:0-9326 GCA_040381655.1 Deltaproteobacteria bacterium | reverse complement strand
TATCGCCTTTCAGCGTCATATCTTTATTTCGACCAAGATCAATAAATAATGGCTGACTATAACCACTACCCGATACGACATCGTCTGTGAACGACGGCATTAATAATCCAGACTGGCGGCGATCCTTGATAGGAAGCATCAACCATGGCAAATAAAGTACAGGCACACCTTTGACCTCGAGCATCGCGTCATAAAAGGTTGCGTACCCGCCCATTTGGGCAAATGTTGAAGAAGCCCTAAACCCCCAAGCTGGGGCCTCGTCTTTGTCGCACTTACACGGAGTCCACAGAGAGTGTTTAGCCTCAAAGTCATTGCCGTTGGTTTTAACCAACTCGTCGCCCTCAAGTCTAAAGTATGATTGTTTGGTTGAATCAAGTCTGACTCGTTCCGACACCCTAGACGTCTCCCAAAAATCACGTCGCTTTCGCAGATTGTTACGACGTGATTCGGTCATCTGTGCAAAAGCAGGGTTCTCCTGTGAACGGATCATATCCTCTTGTTGAAGTAGCCTAGAATAGTCACTGACGTCGCCGTCACTCGCCCCTTGCCCAAGTTTGGCTTTCCGCCGCACAGACTCTTTAACGATGTCTTTGCGTTTACCAACCTCGTCAAGGCGCGCCTTTCTTTCAGTCTCAAAACTAAGTTCCGGCGCTGAGAATCCCAAGACATCCTTAGCTATTTTTTCCGACTCTGCTTTATCATTTACAATCATCCTAGCTCCGGTGATCTTAAAATCCCCCGTCTCGGTTGCTAGTTCGATTCGATCGCCTGTTAAAATCTGATCGGCCGCTAATACGACCACGTGACCCTCTGCGATAAGAGCCCTCTTCTCCTGGTCGATCACAACTCGGTCAGCTGTGATAATACTCTTGGGGCCTATGGCAATCACGTCGCCATCAAAAATCTGTTGCTTCCCGTCACGAGTAAATCCGGTCGTTCTTGCGTCGAAAAATAACTGAGGTATTCCATTCGATGATTCAGGGACAATCTGTCCCGGCACAGGAACAGTTACATTAGACACTTGGGCATGAACGGGACAGAAACTGAAGCCGCCTGAAAGTGTTGCCACCCAAGCTGTAAGTCTGACGCTAAAAAAAAAGCCGCGAAACATTCATGTCAATCCGACGACACCCTCGTAACAACCCACCCATGATCGCGCCAATATTTCAAAACCTCTCCGACGGCAGCAACCGAACCACAAATAAGCCAAGGAGAGCCCTCTCGCCATGAAGTGTTGGCTAATGCTTCAATCCAAGCCACCGCAAAATTTTCACGAAGCGGCCCAACTTTCTCATCCCCCATTCCGCCTGGCAAAACTTGCCAGGAGCGCGGCGCACTGCTTCGAAATGGAATTGCTTCAACGATATTACCCTTTAAAGCGGTCCAGATGCCAGCGGCGTCTTTATCGGAGAGCACGCTAATGAGGCAATTCAAACCAGCTTTTTTTCCAAACGCCCTCGAAATTTCGCCCGCCAGGGCCGATGCACCGTGAGGATTATGACAAACATCAAGAAGAACGCTGACAGATTCACCCCCTTTTGCCACGGTGAGAGAATCAAAACGTCCCGTAAACGTCACAGGCCAGGGCGCGCCGTCTCGGTCAAACAGTTGGGCATAATCGATAGGATCGCGGTGTTTTAGCACCTTATCGCTACTAACACTAAAGAACTCTTGCAGGGCAGCTTTAGCCAACTGAAAGTTTCTGTGAAAAAAAAGTGGGCGACTCCTCATAGATCGGGGAAGGTGGTTATCGGACGGCTGCTCAGCTCGGACCACCTTAGCCTTTAAAGCGTGAGCGTAGGACATAATTGCATCGTCTGCTTCATCATTAGCCCACCCTCTCGCACACCATATCACGGGTCGATCTGCTCGCATAATACCTGCTTTTTCCCGAGCAATCGCCGTTAGGGTATGACCCAAGAACTCCATATGATCAAACCCGATACTTGTTATAACCGCTACATCTGGGTCGTAGACATTAACGCAATCCAGCCGCCCCCCCATACCAACTTCAAGGACGTTGACGTCGGTTTTCATCTGCTCGAAAAGCAAAAAAGCCAGGATCGTATTTATCTCGAAAAATGTTAACTCAGACCAAAGAGCGGGAGAGACCTGATTTTTTAATTTGAGAATCAAATCTACGATCTGGTCATTGCCGATCGTTTGACCCGATACGGAAAATCGCTCTCGAAACTCGATTAAATGAGGTGATGTGAATAGACCGGCGCGCAGACCTATCGAGCTCAACATACGCCAAATCATCCCACTGGTTGTGCCCTTGCCATTGGTTCCAGCAACCACGATTCGCGGCGTATTTTCTGCAGGTCGGCCCAACATAGAAAGGGCCGACTTAATCCTGTCCAAGCCCGGACGGATCACAGTCGGCCGCTTATCAAACAGCGCCAGTATTTCTTCAGGTTCAGAATTAGGCCTTAACGACATTTGACGCAAGAATATCCAAAACTCTCGACAAGGTCATACGCAGAGAGTCGCGGTGCGAAATTAAATCAAGCATGCCATGTTCAAGAAGGTATTCTGACCGCTGAAATCCTTCTGGCAACTGTGCTCTGATCGTCTGCTCAATGACTCGCGGGCCTGCAAACCCAATCAGTGCATTGGGCTCACCAATATTTATATCACCAAGCATCGCAAAGCTTGCGGCTACACCACCAGTAGTTGGATGACAGAGAACGGAAATATATGGAACCCCAGCGTCTCGAAGCTTCGAAACTGCCGCGCAGGTTTTGGCCATCTGCATAAGGCTAATTAACCCCTCTTGCATCCTTGCTCCACCAGATGAGCTTACGACAATGGCCGGCTCTCTGGCTGCGGCTGCGCGCAAGAACAGTCGAGAGATCTTTTCCCCAACAACGGATCCCATGCTGCCACCCATGAACTGGAAGTCAAATACCCCCAGGTGCACGGCACGGCCATTGAGCTTTCCACGGACTGAAACGAAAGCATCCCAACGTCCTGTTTTCTTATGCTGCTCCTCAAGACGTTTCGCATAGGGTTTACTATCCGCAAATTTCAGCGGATCACTACTTCTAAGATTCGCATCTTCTTCGACGAAGGAACCCGGATCCATCAAACTGTTAATTCTGTCCCAAACAGGCAACGGATAATGATAATCACACTTCGGACAAACGTTCAGATTGTCCAAGAGTTCTTTGTTTAATATGATTTCGGAGCATTTTTCACACTTCTCCCATAAACCATCCGGTGTATCAATTCGATCACCCTTGGCTATCGGTGCCTTGTCTCTATCTAACCACGCCATTTGAAACAGCCTCCGCATCAGCCTAAAATTCAAAAATAAAAAGCGCTGGACGAAGAGGGTACCCCGTCCCAAAGAATGCGTCAACTGCACCGCCAGCAGCGGATTGCGGGGTTAAATTCAAAGAAATGGATGGCTTTTTTAATGGGATCTGGAAAGGCATGCTAACCATCGAAAATAAATTTTATTGCAATCGGTGAAATTGGTGTTATTATCCAAATTAAACAACATTAGAGAAGCATGAGTTCCTAAATCTGCGGGCAAGGCGTTGAGAATGTTCAACCCAGCGCGGAAACCGGCAGGCGAGTCAACAGCAAAGCTCGGAGCTAATGCGGACATCGTCTCTCAGAACTCTTTAACCCAAGGAAGGGATAGAAGAATGCTCTGCTCACGTTGCCCACATCACGTGCGTCACGGTAATCTAGCCGCTGACAAGAAAACCATTGAATTCAAAGATCGCTGCGGTCTCAAAATGAGGCAAGGTAAAGAAGAATCTTGCGACAAGGTACCCTTTCAGAAGGGTTTCAATTACGTCGAGTGCGATACCTATCAAATCACGTTCAAAAGTAGCGGCCAACGCAACGACTGCGTACCTACCAGCGACTTCCAGTACTCTGACTCTTTAAGCGGCACCCCATTAGCGGAAATGGAATTGCTTTGACCTCAGACGCGCCTGACACTAAAGTCTGGCGCCTATGGTTACGGTCGCCACATGGAATGTAAACTCGGTCAACTCACGTCTTGAGCGCCTACAGGCTTTCCTGAAACGCTCCTCTTGTGACTACGTTTGCCTTCAAGAACTAAAATGTAGCGATGAGAAGTTCCCTTTGCAGGCTATAAACGATGCCGGATACCACGCTGCGTTCTTCGGTCAAAAGGCCTACAATGGTGTCGCCATCCTCTCCCGAAAGCCCGTCGAAGTTCTCTTTAAAAACTTTGACGACCACCACGCCGATGACGCATCCCGAACAATCACCGTCCGAACAGCGGACCAATTTGATCTTATTTGCGCGTACGTGCCCAATGGCCAGGCGATCGGCTCGGAAAAATATGCTTATAAACTGGAGTGGCTTAAGCGGGGCAAAGCGTTCTTGCAGAGGCACTGGAAACCCTCGGATCAACTTGTGGTGGTAGGGGATTTCAATATTGCGCCAGATGACCGAGACGTTTACGATCCCGTGGCCTGGAAAGATCACATTCATTGTTCGCCTGGCGAGCGGGCGGCGCTGTCCGATTTTGTGGCATTCGGACTCGTCGACACGCTGAGAGTGCTTGATCAGTCGCCAGGCATATTCTCGTGGTGGGATTACCGGGAGTTGTCTTTTCCGCGCAACAAGGGGCTTAGGATAGATTTGATTTATTCAACTGCGACTATGGCAAGTCGGTGCAGCTCTGTCAGTGTAGACCGAGATGAGCGGCGTGGAGAGAAACCATCCGATCACGCACCAGTCATCGCAGTATTTGACCGGTGACAAGATAAAACACCAGCACTAAAGGGCACAACTGTGACTGAGCGACTAGCCAACAAAACAGATAAACCTACCAATGATTGGAACAAGGATCAGGTCCTGAAGGACTTTTCCATCGCCTGCCAAAGCCGCCAAGCTAGTTTGATTGGACGCAAAGAGGTACTCAGCGGCAAGGCAAAGTTTGGAATTTTTGGCGACGGCAAGGAAGTCGCTCAGGTGACAATGGCCCGAGCCTTTCAAAAGGGCGATTGGAGGTCAGGTTACTACCGGGACCAAACCGTGATGATGGCCTTGGGGGAGCTCACTCTCAAGCAGTTTTTTGCCCAGCTTTTCGCGGACACAGATGTCAAAAATGAGCCGGCCAGCGCTGGTCGGCAGATGAACAACCACTTCTCAACCCGGCTCATTACTGATACCGGCGAATGGCTGGATCAATTAGCCCAACCAAACACATCGTCAGACATTTCGCCAACAGCGGGTCAAATGGCGAGGTTGGTTGGTTTAGGCTACGCATCGAAACTATATCGCC
Source organism: Deltaproteobacteria bacterium (assembly GCA_040381655.1). GTDB lineage: Bacteria > Bdellovibrionota_B > Oligoflexia > Oligoflexales > RGVZ01 > CAMDKS01. The sequence continues at coordinate 4,051 of JBEIGW010000103.1, read as the reverse complement.
AAAACAACCGTCTAAAAGACGCTAAAAAATTTACGAAAAACGGAAACGAGATCGCATTTGGAACAATTGGCAACGCATCCACAGCCGAAGGATTATTCTGGGAAGCCATGAACGCCTGCGGCGTACTTCAAGTGCCAGTGCTTATGAGTGTTTGGGACGACGAGTATGGAATTTCTGTTCACGCCAGGTACCAAACCACCAAAGAATCGATTTCAAAGATCATGGCTGGATTTAATTACGAACAGCAGCTTAAAGGTATCGCTATTCATGTTGTCAAAGGCTGGGACTATGAATCCCTCATGAATACCTACCAGCGTGCCGCAAGCTCCTGTCGTGAGGATCACATACCTCAACTGGTGCACGTAATCGAGATGACACAGCCACAAGGCCACTCAACATCAGGAAGTCATGAACGGTATAAAACCAAGGAGCGCCTCAAGTGGGAGGAAGACTTCGACTGCATTAACCGCTTTCGAAGCTGGATTATCGAAAACAAGCTCGCGTCAGCTGATGAACTCAGGGCCATTGAAGATGAGGCCTTGAGAGCCGCCGAGTTAGCTAAAAGCGAAGCCTGGGACGACTATCTGAAGCCACTGGAACGCGAGCGTCAAGACGCCATTTCCATGCTAGAGAAACTCGGGAACTCCATCGAAAAACAGGATGTTTGCAACAAAATCAGTCAGGAGTTGCAGCGTGCTCCAACATTATTTCGTCGCAACGTCCAAAGTAGCCTAAAACGCCTCCTGTACCAGCTTGCCGATCTGGATCACGACAGGAAAATGCCGCTAATCAGATTTATCGAACGCTACGAGTCGGTGAACCAAAGACGCTATTCCAGTTATCTCCTGAGTGAAACATCACGCTCTCCTTTACTTGCAAATGAGATACCTCCTAGCTACTCGGACAAGAGCGAGAAAGTTGATGGTCGTCAGGTCATACAGAAGTTTTTTGAGACGGCTATCAAGCGTGACCCCAGGATCTTTATTTGCGGCGAAGACGTTGGTCAGCTAGGCGGCGTCAATCTCGAGTTTGAAGGACTACAGGAGACGTTTGGAGAACTGCACGTAACCGATACCGGCATACGGGAAGCGACCATACTTGGCCAAGGCATTGGCGCCGCAATGAGGGGACTGCGCCCCATCGCAGATATTCAGTATTTAGATTACTTACTTTATTGCTTTCAGGGCATGAGTGACGACCTCGCCACCTTACATTACCGCAGCGCCGGCGGGCAAATTGCACCGGTGATCGTCAGAACCAAAGGCCATCGTCTCGAAGGCATCTGGCATACCGGTTCTCCAATGGGAACAATCATTAATGGACTGCGAGGCATCCACGTTTGTGTTCCACGAAATATGGTCCAAGCAGTTGGAATGTATAACACGCTACTAAGCGGCGATGATCCGGCGTTAGTTATCGAAGTACTCAACGGTTATCGCATCAAGGAAACTCTACCCGACAACATCGGAGAGTACACGGTGTCCCTTGGTGTGCCTGAAGTATTGCAAGAAGGACAGGACATAACACTCGTTACTTACGGCGCCTGTATTCGGGTGGCGCAGGATGCTATTAGGCTTCTTGAAAATGTGGGAATCAGCGTCGAACTTATAGACGTGCAGACTCTTCTGCCGTTTGACCGCTTCCATAAGATTCGCGAATCCATCAATAAAACAAACGCTCTCGTTTGCATGGATGAGGACGTTCCAGGCGGAGCAGCTGCATACATGCTTCAGCAAATTATTGAGGAGCAGCGTGGGTATGAGGTACTCGATGCCGCTCCCCGCACTTTGACTGCAAAACCGCACCGATCGGCCTACGCTTCCGACGGCGACTACTACTCAAAACCTAACGCTGAAGACGTTTTTGAGCTGATTTACGAGATGATGCGTGAACGCTCTCCGTCTCGATTAAATCCAATTCGCTAGAGGCTCGCCCGTTATGGCCAAGCTGTATTTTAGATATGGAACTGTTGGTAGCGCAAAGACCCTCAATCTTCTGGCCGTTGCGCATAACTATCAACAGCAAAAAAAACGCGTATCCGTCCTTAAACCTAAGTTCGATATCAGATTTGGCGCCGACGACGTAAAGTCTCGTGCGGGCCTTGCCATGGCCGCCGATCGGCTCATTGACGCCGATACCACGTTCGGCTCCCATGAATTTGACGGGTTTGATTGTATCGTTGTCGACGAGGCTCAGTTTTTGAGTCGACGAGTCATCGATCAGTTTAGAACGATTGCTACCAAAAACAATATCCCGATTATATGTTACGGGCTACGAACGGACTTTCGCGGACAACTATTTGAAGGCAGTCAACGGCTTTTCGAAATAGCCGACTCGATCGAGGAGATAAAAACGACCTGCGCCTATTGCAACCGCAAGGCTATTTTCAATTTAAAATTTATCAACGGCCAACCAACCCTAGATGGGCCTAAGATTGAGCTGGGTGCTGAAGAAAAGTACCTGCCTGCCTGTTCCAAATGCTACATGACCCGCACAAAGCTTCTGGAAGCTTGATATAACCGATTGTTTTTAATAGGTTTATCTCATTTAGCTTGCCACCGCTGGATGGCTAAACTAATACACGCATAAATTTTACTGCTCGGTGGACGCTATCGCGCTAAGCCGATGAGGATTATTCGTTTGATTAAACTTGTTTTTCCAGCCTTGTTTTTTATGATGGCAGTTTGTCCGTTGCATGCAGCAAACGACTTTCTTTCGATCGTTGGTGCAGCAAAGGAAATAGTGGCAGGAAAGACTTTTGAGAATGAAGACGGAATACGTATTTCATTTAGCCATGTTCGCCGTGTGTCTCCCGCCAAAGCAGAATTAACTCTTAAGGTTTCCTTTCCCGGTGGTTCGAGCAAGATATTTCGAGAGATCATCATTCAAGATGGCGCGCATGTACGGTTGGAACAAGTGGAAGGCCGTCAGAGGCCTGTAAATTTTTTTATATCCGTCGATGAGCCGTTCCACGTGCTTCGCATACGCCCTATGGATGACTCCAATACGGAGTTTCTTAGCCGCGAGTGTCTTTATCAAAAAGAAGACAAACTTCATTTTTGCTACCTAAAATCTAAAGTGGGTAGCGAGGTTTTCGTCTCTGTCTTTGCCGAGGTTCGAGGCTCATGACCAAGCCAGTTGTTGAGGCTTTGGTTTTTGATTTAGGCAAGGTTATCGTCGATTTCAGCGTTGAAAAGGCTTGTTTGCAGGTGGCAGACGTCGCAGGCGTCAAACCTGAAGACATCCGAAGTTTTCTTTTTGACGACGGTTTGGAATATCGCTTCGAAGCCGGAGAATTCTCCTTCCCCGAATTGCACAAAAAGTTTGAACGTCATTTTAAAAAGCCAGTTCACTCAGATCGCCTAAGATTGGCTGCGGCCAATATATTCTCACCTATTCAATCGACAATCGATATTCTTGAGCAACTGCGAGAGACCTACGCGAAAACGATCCCCTTTGTTCTTCTCTCAAACACAAATGAAATCCACTGGCATTATATCGAGCAGACATGGTCGATTTCCCGATTCTTCGATCATCTTGTTTTGTCTTTCGAGGTGAAATCCCTAAAGCCTGAACGAAAGATTTATGAGCACGTAACTAAAATAATAGGTTGTGAACCCAGCGGAATTTTTTTCGTTGATGACGTTAAGGAAAACATAGTTGGAGCCAGAGCGGCGGGACTTGATGCGGTCATATATGAAGGTGAGCTCAAGCTGCGACAAGATCTACGGGAGCGCCATGTCCGCATTTAACAGATCCGCGAATGCAGCTCATACCAATTATAGCTCAGACCGGCGACTACTTTAACCATTTGAAAATACTGATTAAAATAAATTTTAATCAGCTCTACTCCTGCTTTCATGCTGAGCTTATTAATCTAACACACTGGAATTACAGTAGATTAAAAAAGTGGCCCAAAGTATTCGAGTTGGCCCCCAGCAGTTGCTACCGTACATCCTAAGCAATCGGAGCATATTGAATAGTCTTCAGAAGATCTTCACGGCTTTGATTGCGCCTGTTGTACCTACAATAGGAAGCGGATCTTTGTCAT
>JBEIGW010000102.1:0-9341 GCA_040381655.1 Deltaproteobacteria bacterium | reverse complement strand
TCAGAACTATAGTAGTCAATTCCTGACCAGCTCACGTGGTTATGACTAGCAATGTGAGCTGCTAGGGACGGCAAATTACCGCCGATATCACCAGACCACAAACCAGCCCCAAACCTTTGTAATCCAACATTTCCACTGCGGAGCATTAGAAATGGGCGATGATTCACGCCGGTCTCTGCAAACCCGTCCCAAACACTTTTCGCCCAAAACAGAGAAAACAAGTTATGTATGTCCTGATGAGCTGCCTTGCCTTGCTCCCCATTGCCAAAATAGCAAGATCGCTGGTCAAACATCTCGGGCTCACCCAAGTCAAGCCAATGAGCATAAACCCCTAAATCGATCAAAGGTTTTCTCTTTGTATTATGCCAGTACTGACCAGCGGCTGGATTCGACCAATCAACCATGCCACCCCTGCCCCACCATTCGCTTGAGTTCCCAGTGACGGCACCTGTTAAGTAGCTGGCGCTTCGAGGATGACCGCACTCATGAGCCAAGAATCCGCGGGACTCCATATCGTCGTGCTCAGTCAGCGCGCGTCCAATATAGGACTCTTCGATGGGAACTAGTCCAATATCATCTTGATTCAAAAACTTTTTGATGAAGGACTCTGGCTGTGGGAAATTAGCTTCGTCAAATTGCAACTTTCCCATATTCGTATGATCACTGCCAGGCGTGACATTCCCGAACCACTGAAGATCGAGATAAAAACCGTCTATCGGGAACCCATCACGACGCATGCCTTCAAGGCGACTATTTATCTCACCCCAGTTATCATAACCGTACTCACTCATCCAAAATCCGAACATTTTTCGGGGCGGGACCGGCGCTCTACCCGTCAACTCCATAAATCTCTGCCTAACAACCTTCGGTGCACTGCCAGCTATGACAAATCCACGAAGCTGATCGCCAAACATGCTAATGCGCCATGTGTTCGTCGTAAAATCCCAAGTCTGTTTATAGATATTGTCTAGAAGAAGCCCCCAGCTCTGACGGCTCGAACCGAGCGCCATAACTATAGGAAAAAGGGCTTCACCAGTAGCACCGCCCGCATAGGTCGGCATGCTGTTACCAAAACCACCTTTCGTAGAAATAACTTTGCCATTTCGATCCGTGTCGAACACGCCAGGATCCTCGAACATTTGGCCAAGTCCATAGACATTTTTGACACCCGATGTTTCGACTTCGATTCTCTTCCAGGGGCGAGTCGTCTCTGCGGCGCAGAAACGACCAACTGTTTGCTTGGCAGCTAAATCTGTGACCGTGAAACAACCCTCAGAGTATTCAAGGCGCGTTTCCGGCGTAGCAAAAGCGTTGCCAGATTCTTGAAAATTAGTGGGTCCAGAAAAGCTCTGCTCTTTGACCATAATTGACGAATATATCGGATCATTACTTTTTCGGTGCGCCCCAGGGGTGAATTCGAAATGTATGATCCCGTCACCAAGCCATTCAATTTTTATGACTTGATCCCGACTTGAGTCGACAAAAACGCGCCTCTCTACGGCACCATAACTGACGCTAGAAAGACACAGGATGGCTGCCCACGATAGTTTAAGACCTTTTGAAAGCATAAAACCTCCTACTTCAATTCTCCGAGTGAAGCTTCAAATTGATTCAGCGAACCTTCTGACTAGCCACGTCAAGCCATACCGCCACAACCAATACCAACCCCTTGACCACGTACTGCCAAAAAGCTTCCATGTTTGCTAACGACATGCCGTTATTCAGGCTCTCCATCACCAACGCCCCTAGCAGAGCGCCAGCAATCGTGCCCTTGCCACCCATGAGACTCGTTCCGCCAATAACACAGCTTGCAACAGCATCGAGCTCAAGAAGCTGTCCAGCATCAGGCTGTGCACTTTCAACCCTGGCCGTTAAGATCATCGCAGCTACACCCGTTAAAAGTCCCATTAATAAAAAATTACCGAGAACAACGCGGCGAACATTGACACCTGATAAATACGCCGCTTCAACGCTTCCGCCGACTGCATAGACATGACGGCCGAATACAGTTTTTGTGGAAACAAATTGAAAGATAACCATAAGAACAAGCATCAAAAGCACGGGGGCAGGGATGCCCTCGTAAGCATTCATGACGAACGTAAACCCGAAAATTGCGGACGTCTGAAGTAAAGTCCAGCCCCACTGAACATCTTCGTGAGCCGATGGACCAGCCTTCGCAGCAATTTTGCTAAGCCGAATGCCTTTTAAAACTAAAAAGCCCGCTACTAGGGCAGCGACACCCCATCCCCACGTCGGCGGCAAGTAAGCACTACCGAACGATTTAATCCAGCCATCTTCGAGGGGGATTGTCATCCCTGAAGTGACGCCCATGCTTAGGCCACGAAAAACCATCATACCGGCCAGCGTCACAATAAAAGCAGGTACTTTCTGGAATGCGGTAAGCCACCCCTGCAGGAAGCTTATAATCGCACCTACTCCGAGTGTGGCAAGCATCGCCTGCTCAGCGCCAACCCCCCGCTGCATAAGCATCGCAAGTATAACACCAAGAAAACAAACAACACTGCCAACAGACAAATCAATGTGCCCGGAGACAATAATTAAAACCATGCCCATCGCTAGGACCCCGGTCACAGTCATTTGTCGAAAAAGATTGGACAAATTTCTCGGCTGAAGAAAAGCCTGATCGGTCACGTACTGAAAAATCACCCAAATCACCACAAGCGCGAACACCATTGTCCACGTCCGCCACGATTGCTTTAAACTGCCAACAATTCCTGCCATCACGTTTCCTTCAATAACTAATCAATTCACCCAAACCTGGTTGCCGCAGCCATAATCCGCTCCTGCGTAGCCTCATGTCTGCTAAATTCACCCGTAATTCGACCACCGCACAAAACCAAAACCCGGTCGCTTAGGCCGAGGACTTCGGGCAATTCAGATGACACCATAACAACTGCGACACCTTGGCTCGCCATCTCGCCAACTATTCTATAGATCTCAGCCCGAGCGCCAACATCGATACCTCTCGTGGGCTCATCAAGAAATAGCACCTTAGGCTTGGTGAGCATCCATTTAGCTAAAACAACTTTCTGTTGGTTGCCTCCGCTCAGCGTCTTTACGAGCGCGTTGATGCCAGGCGTCTTTATCCTTAAATCCCTCACATAATTACGAGCTATAGACATCTCGTCTTCATTTTTCAAAACACCAAATCGAGTTAAATGCTCCAGGCTTGCTAGAGATATGTTCTTTGTCACAGATTCTTCCAATACAAGACCGTATCGCTTGCGGTCTTCACTAACTAAAGCCAAACCCTTTTCAATGGCTTCCTTAGGAGATGTGCAATCAAGACGTTCCCCCTCCAATTTTATGGTGCCGATTTTTTTGCCGTGAAGGGCTCCAAAAATAGCCATCAATATCTCGGTGCGACCAGACCCCATAAGGCCCGCTATCCCTAAGATCTCGCCTTTCTTGACAGAAAATGACACATCGTGAAGAAGATCCTTTCCTGGCCGAGTCGGATGCTGCACGCTCAGATGTAGAACCTCCAGTATTGGACCTCCCACTGACTTTTCAATCACGGGATACATCTCCGTAAGTTCTCGACCCACCATGTCCCGTATGACTCGATGCTCATCCACGTCCTTAGCAGCGTAGCTGGCTACAGATTTTCCGTCACGAAAGACCGTAATACGATCAGCAATTGAAAAAACCTCGTTAAGCTTATGGGTGATTAAGACACTGGCGACACCTTTCGCCCTCAAACGCCTAATCGCTGCTAAAAAAACTTCAATCTCCGTATCACTCAATGCCGATGTAGGCTCATCTAGGATTAAAATCTTAGCATCCAGAGCAAGCGCTTTGGCAATCTCAACCATTTGTTGCTGGCCAATCCCAAGTTCCCCAACCAGGGCGCGCGGGTCAATGTTAAACCCTAGCTCTGACAAGAGGATGTCCGTTTTCTGGTAGACCTTATCCCAGTTGATAACGCCTAATGTCGCGGGCTCTCGCCCGAGAAAGATATTCTCGGCTACGGATAGCTCTCGAACAAGGCTCAGCTCTTGGAATACAATGGCCACTCCAGCCGCCTGACTATCTTTTATCGATGTGAACTTTTTTATCTTTCCGGCGACAACGAGATCCCCAGAATAGCTCCCGTAGGGATAAAGACCACTGATGATCTTCATAAGTGTCGATTTGCCGGCGCCATTCTCGCCACACAAGGCATGAACTTCCCCAGGGGAAACTTCAAAAAAAACACCATCAAGAGCCCGTACTCCCGGGAACTCCTTAACAATGCCGCGTAGCTCCAAAATTTTTGCCGATGATTCCACCATCACTGAATTAGTCCTTGATGACTTTGTAAATGTCAGCTTTTTTATGAAAACCGTCTTTGATGACCGTTTGCTCCAAATTCGTCTTGTCGACTTGAATGGGCTTCAGAAGAAGTGCCTCCACGTCTTTCTTGCCGTTATTAACCTTACTGAAGTTCATTTTTAGAGGCTCTCCCCTAGCAACCAGCACGGCAAGCTCTGCCCCTTTTTCTGCAATAACTTTAATTGGTTTGTATACCGTCATGGACTGCGTGCCCTCAGCAACCCTCTGGCATGCCGCCAAATCAGCATCCATACCGGAAACCAGAACCTTGCCCGCAAGTTTCTGCTGACCCAATGCAGCAATGACGCCTCCGGCCGTGCCATCATTGGAAGCAACAACGGCTTGGACGTTATTTTTAGTTCTTGTTAGAGCGTTCTCTGTATGTTTCAGAGCCTCGCTCGATTGCCAGTCCCTAGCCCACTGGTCCACGACAATTTTGATGTCGCCTTTATCAACCAAGGGCTTGAGCACCTGCATCTGTCCATCACGAAACATTTTAGCGTTGTTATCAGTGGGCGAGCCCCCAATCAGCACATAATTACCTTTAGGAGCGCGGCTCACAAGATAACTCGCCTGCAGTCTACCTACCTCCTCATTATCGAAGGATATGTAGTAATCGACATCAGCGTTTCTTATGAGGCGGTCATAAGATATGACTTTCTTGCCAGCCTTATGAGCCTTCTCAATAATCGCCGCAGCCGTCACAGCGTTGGCAGGAACGACAACCAATACATCAACATTTTGGGTCAAAAGGTTCTCAGCCTGGCTAATCTGCATGGACGCATTACCATTAGCCGCCTGTACTAAGACATCGGCACCCATGCTTTTGGCCTTTGCCACAAACATATCTCGGTCACGCTGCCAGCGTTCTTCCTTGAGAGTGTCCATAGCAAATCCAATTTTAATTTTCTTGGATCCGGTGGCCGCGCTTTGCTCTGAATAGGCTCCAAGCATCATGAGCGTAAAACAGATCACAAGACGCCTCGTGAATCGTTCAGCACCAATCATCACGCACCCCCTACAAATATCTGAAACTCTTGGTGAAAATCGTAAAAGCGGGGGCAATTTACCGGCCTTTACCAGCGCTGTCAAACCTCAATTTCAGGAGTCAAAATTAGCCGCGAGAAAACGGCCTAGCCGTTGACCAAAGCTCCTTGAATCGCAACCGAAGAAGATCGTCGTCTTTGTTTAAAATATCTGTAATTTTAGACACATAGATTGCGAATTGTTCTGATTCAATATCTTTTGGCACAAACGTCGGCTCGCCGTAATAAATCAGGACCTTAGAAAATGGCTTGGGGATGCGGGACTGGTCCCAAGCTTTCCTTAAAACCCAAGCCGACTCTCCATAGCTCGTCAGAGGCAGAATCGGAGCCCCAGTTTTCTTAGCGATATCGACAATTCCGTTTTTTAGAACCCGGCGAGGCCCCCGGGGACCATCGACCGTTATTGCTCCATGCATGCCGTTTTTTATGACCGCGACCATTTGATCGCGAACGTCCTTGCCTCCGCGAGATGAACTACCCCTTACCGTCGACAGGCCAAGTTTTCTCATCAAAAAGTCGGTCATATCACCGTCTTTGGATTTACTCACCATGTTGCAAATATTCTGATTCGGATGACTCAGGACCCCCGTAAAGGCATATTCATGAAAACTACCAATCACGAATGTTCCAGTTGGACTCGCGGCCACCGCCATTCGGCGACGATCCATACCAACAAATCGCTTACGCCACGTCAGCGATAGTAGACGCACCAAAATGTATATAGCCCAGAGCGTCAGTTTAAACCAAAAAGAATGGTCTTTTGGCGTCGATTCTTTTTCCAGCTCAGTCATCTCATCGCCTAAATTTCATATGATTTAGAACTTAAAAAATTTAAATTCCGAGGCTTACGTCCCACGACCTTCACCACTGTAGATCCAATCAAGATCAGCATCGTAGCAAAGGGGAAGATTATCAGGTTCAAGGTCCAACTGTCGAGATATCTCATCTACAGCCTGCAAGAGGTCACTCACCTTTTTAGCTCGCATGATCATCGGATCCATAAACGGAAGCGGCAAGCTTGATCGCAGGTAACCCCAGAACATTTTCCCCCTAGCCAAGGCTCGAGGTGAGCAGGCGACATCCTCAGGTCTAGCTACAGATCGCCCACAATAGTTCAAAAGACTGTTGGTTGCCTGCCAAAAATCATCGGGCGTCGAAAGTCGCTCGAGAGGACTATCCGCAACCCATCGAACCAGCTGGTCGGAACTTTCAAGGTAAACATCCTGCAAGACCACAAAAAATAACCATGCTAAGGATACCGGTGCCTCGCGCTTTCCACAAAAAATCCAAGGATTCCTTAGAGCTCCACGCCCAACAATGACAGCATGCACCTGGGATTGTCTATTTAACCGTTGAGTGAAATCTGAAGGATCACAAACATCACCAGAGCCGATCACAGGTACCTTGCTGATTCTACTGGCAGTCTCTATCCGTTCCCAATTTGAAGAACCTTTGTAACGCTGCGGTCTAGTCCTACCATGAACAGTGATATGCCCAAGCGGAACATTTTGTATGCTCTCTAACAGCCCATCGAGCTCCGACTCATGATGAAATCCTGTCCGTAATTTCACGCTAAGGCGTCTTGGCCCCACTCGCTGAACCACAGATTCGATAAACGACGAGAAAAAATCAATATGCTCAAGCAGGCTTGACCCAGCTCGGCTCCCGACAACTGTTGGACTTGGGCAACCACAATTCAGGTCAATAAAGTCGACACGGTCGCCCAAACTTTCTGCAGTACGCACAACATCGTCAGGCCTCGATCCCATGATTTGAATGATCGTGGGAGTTTTGAAACGACTTTTTAGCTTAAACAGTTCAGGCGCAAAAGCCTCAGGAAACGTTTTTGGAAAGGAATCTGTGACACGCAAAAAAGGAGTCCAAAGAAAATCCATCCCCCCGATCATCCGAAACCAATACCTGGTAGGGAAATCCGTAACCCCTTCCATGGGAGCAAGACCTCGTGAATTTTTAGCTATGTAATCCTGTCCAGGCATGGTGTTCCTAGCCGCCTCAAAAAGAACCCAATAAGCCGGCTTATAACTCATTGACTTTATTAGGTCGAGGCTATAGTAACCAAACGACAGCCTCACCGGGCAGGCGTCAGGGCCGATGCCTTGATGTCATAAGCTTCTAAACTCAGCGATGAGAGGATACATCGTGACTAACAAACGTCAGACTGAGCGACGCATATTGCTAGCAGCCCTCACCACAGTTATAGCGGCCTGTATCGGAGCAGCACTTTATTTCGGTAAAACATCACCAGTAATTGCAGAAGGCAATGTGACCTTGGCACCTGGTTTTGACGCACAAGCCCAGGGTATGCGCACATTATTCATTATTGTCCGTGATCCGCAATCCCCCATGCCCATGCCGTACGGTGCCATGGTGACGACTCTTCCCAACGATCCCTCAGGCACATTAATGAATTTTAAGCTCACCCGGGATAACCTGCGGGTCATGAATGAATCTGCCGCTAACCCGAAGAAAATTACCATCAAAGCCCGCTTAGATTTAGATGGACTTGGTGGCTCCGATCAGCCAGGCGACATTATTGGTGTCCAGGAAAACGTGGACTGGGGGGCTACAAATTTGACAATTAATCTTGACCAACTTGTAACAGCTGAGCCAGAGGCTCAGGCCCAGTAGTTTTCCGCCATGGCTAAGCTCCTCAAACCTCAAGACATTGACACAGCCGTCGCGGCTATAAAATCCGGTGACGTGGTTGCCATACCCACCGAAACCGTCTACGGATTGGCTGGAAATGCCTTTAATCCGGAAGCTGTTGGCAAAATATTTAGCTCCAAGGAGCGCCCCAGTTTCGATCCTTTAATTGTTCACGTAAAATCGAGTCTCAAATCGCTCGACTCTTTGGACAAATATGGAATCGTAAACAAACGAGCCATGTCGCAGGCTGAAATAGAACTAACTGACACCTTAATTCATAGATTTTGGCCAGGCCCCCTGACCATCATATTACCAAAATCAGAGAAAATACCGGACCTCGTCACTAGCGGCCTTACAAGCGTTGGGGTGCGCATGCCATCCCACCCTGTCACACAACAATTTCTGGAGCTCTGCGATCTTCCGATTGCAGCACCAAGTGCAAATAAATTTGGAAGAATCAGCCCGACCACTGCAAGCCATGTGGAGCAGGAACTTGGTGAGACGCTGACATTTATTTTAGACGGCGGCCCCTGCAACATCGGCCTAGAGAGTACCGTGATCGCCATCGGGACAGACCCGGAGACTCACAGCGCAGGCGTCTGGCTTGTTAGACCAGGGAAAATAACCTCGGATGAAATAGAAAAGTCGACCGGTGTTGCGGTTAAAATGGCTAAGACTGAGCACGAAAAAGCATCGCCAGGCATGTTACTGAGCCACTATGCACCTAGAAAAACCATGATATCTTTGGACGATTCTAAAAACATAAAAGCTTTAACATCAAAACCCCATGGAAAAGCTCTCAAAGTTGGGCTGCTGGTACCTTCTGGCGATGGATCTCCAGAGCTAAGCTCGCTCATGGATTATGGCATCGAGCCCATGAGAACGATTCTATTAAGTGCCGCTGGAGATGACAAGGAGGCGGCACACCGACTTTTTGCCTCCATGCGAGATCTGGATGATTCTGATGCCGAATTAATCATTACAGGATCGATCCCAACAAATACTGGACTATGGCTCGCAATATCAGACAGACTAAAGCGTGCCTGTAAACATTAGACCGAGAAGACTGATATGAATCCACTATCTGCATCAACCGCTACTCATAGTCACCCGAATATGATCACTGGGTTCGTCATCCTGATTTTGTCACTCCTAGCTCTTGATTTATTTGTACTCAGAAAAAAAGACGAGGCCCCATCAATTCGTCAAGCGTTCTTGTGGAGCGGTTTCTACATTCTCATAGCCCTCAGTTTTTGCGCCTGGATCTGGGTCGCCAACGGTCCAACCGATGCT
>JBEIGW010000101.1:0-9403 GCA_040381655.1 Deltaproteobacteria bacterium | reverse complement strand
GCGAGCAATTAACCGGCCAATCACGAGAATAACCCAAATATCTAATATCATTAGGAAAAAAGACGAAATACCCCTCTCCGATAGCACCCGTGTTTAGACACTGTAAAAATACGCGTCACCTCGGCCCCGAAGAAAAAAGACTAATATGTGAGCGAGGCGGGTAGATTCCCTCAGTGCAAATATTCGATTTTCCCTGGGTTCTTTGTGATTAGAGATTCTAATTCGTCCAGAATTTTTTTTGGACCATCCATCTTTGGGACGAACTTTCGAAAAGCTGGCTGTGTATCCAAGGCATGTCGAGCCCCTTCGTCCGCACTTACTAGCAGTACTGGCCGAGACGAGAAAAAAGCATCTAATCCGCTGATATCCTCAGAGGCAAGACGTTCTGCCAGATGATGATCCAATATAATTCCATTGTATGATTCAATTTGCAGAAATGTATCGAGCTCCTGAAGAGATTCATAAGCATCGATGTCGATATTTCGTGCCTTAGCCAGTGCAATCATCACACCGCGAAATACTGGGTCGTCATCAAGGAGAAGTATTTTCTGCCTCGCGGTTGTAGTCTGAGGTCTCGAGCTCATTTCGCTAGCTACTTTGTCGGTTTGATTTATGTCCATATGATAAGCTATCGCCTCGATGAGTCAGTGTGTTGAACACGCCTATAGGCTTGCCTCTCCTGCCTTATGCCAACAAATAAAACGATTTCTAAAACTAATACTGCCAACAGCGCAAACGCGACGAACCAAATCATTTTTATAAATGGACCCATGAGCCCTCCTTGCTGCCATGGCGTAGTATTCACCTGTCTCTTAACGTGTCTCCGCGTTTCAGTATCCTATTACAAGGCAGTTGCTATTATTGAAGCAACGGATGTGCCAAAAAGGCAGATAGGCTGTCACGCTTGGATTTGACGGAATGTTGTGAATCGAACGAAGTGTTCGAAACCACGTGAGTTGAGTTTAATTGCTACGGCAACTGAATCAAAGTGAGGCAGGCGGATTAATTGCAGGGAAGCCCGCTATTTTCGATTGTAAATTTGATATTTGTACGATTTGCAGGCGGCGTAATCTTAAGATACGTGTCATGCCACTTGAAATCCTCGTTATCGTTAGTTTCGAGTTTGAAGCTGCGGTCTGCTGCATTTGGAATAATATGCATTCCCTTGCCTGGTTTATTTGTATTATGCTTGCTGGAGTTTCCGCTCGACACAAAATTAGCGGATGCAGTTGAAAAATTAAATGCTCCATTTGTTTTAAGAGTGAGTCGTAATGTGTTACAAGTATTAGTTAGAAGTTTGATTTTTACGCCTGTGGGAAGAGCGCCTTTGTTGCAACCCAACTGCACTGTTTGGGTCCCGCCCACTAATTGTGCCGATACGCAATTGGTCCACGCAGCACTATCGCCGAGTCGATCGATCGTCAAATCAGCATCAACAAGCTTAATCTCACCGCTATCGTCAACAATCAATTCGTTATTGCCTGGGGTGTCAGGCGGTCCAGGAACATCTGTGACTGGAGGGCCCACGGGAGGTTTTTTTGTTCGTATTCCTTGTCCCGAATCACCAGTAAATTCCGACTGCGCGCAGGTCGCGAGAAAGCCTGTCACGATTGTTATAGCGATTAAAAGTTTACCGGTTGTCACAAAGAAGCCTCATGATAATGCAAGTAGTCCGGGCCGCACCCTTCATGGGGAGATATCGGTAAAAAATGCAAGATTCTTTATAGAGTCTAAATTATCTCGTAATATCGTATCGTTACATGATCCTAAATAGTCGCTATTTACGATAGTGATGATCTCTAGATACCGGTGTTATTGCACTGATTCTTATGAACGACAGCCCAAGTTGTATTGGTGTGCTGGGTCGAGTTATGAGCAATCATTACCTTTAACTTAGATCCTTTCTTAAAGGTCAGTGGAATTGTGCCCATAAGCTGAGTTCGTTTCTTACCTGCCAGGACTTGGGTAAACAAAACTTTTCCATCGGTATCCAAGATGGTAACGGTCGCTGTGTGTGAATGTGCAGAGATATTACCCCAAGTCGCTTGGACCGTTTGATCCCGATTTGAAACAATGTCACGCTTATCGACGTTAAAGTGCCCCTGAAAGCAAATGTAAAGGTCATTGTAATCGGCATCGACCCCATCTTCAAAGCCAACACCAACTCGTTCCACAGGATCGCCTGGGAGATTGATCTGGCCGCCATCGTCAACCACGAGTTCATTGTTAGGGGGGTTATCGACAGGTGGTTTACCTGGGGGTGTCGGCGGCTTTTTGGTCGTGCGAACCGCTTGATCTGAATTTCCAGCAAACTCAGGTTGGCTGCAACCGGCAGCCAAGAATGACACGAAGGCGGCTATGGCGATTTGGCGCGACACGTTCAATATAACCTCCGAAGGTTCAGCTCTGATCGGCTAAGTGCTTTACGGTCTTTAGCTAATCGATTTATCTATTTTGAATCAGGAGGTTCTGATGTCAAAAAACGAACTGAATTCTTGGCCTGGTATTGCTGAGATATGGACCCTAAACGGGAGCAAACTCCACAGCCGCAAGCAACGTTTTTCTGATGATTGGCATGCTGGTCTCAACGGCCTTCAAAACATCACTATGATCGGAACCTGAGTCGCCGGCCATATTTGTCACAAAACTGCAGGCAAATACCTTCTGCGCATTCATGCGAGCAGCAATCGCCTCTTGTGCGGTACTCATGCCGGCAAGATCGGCGCCAAGAATGCGCAGCATTTTTGCCTCGGCAGCCGTCTCAAAAGACGGACCGAGCATGGCAGCATAAACACCTGTTTTAATTTGAACAGCGTTGCAAACGTGTTCTCGCCAAGTTTTGTCATAAGCCCCGTCCATAGCGACAAACTGCGCTGGTGAGGTCGACGAGGCAACATTATGCCCTGATAAATTTATATGATCAGAAATCGCTATGACACTTCCAGTAGGTGTATGGACTGCAAGTCCACCCGCGGCATTCGTGAGTATGACGTTTCTGATCCCAAGCTCGTGGGCCATAAACACCGGTAAACTAACATCAAACGCCGACCTGCCCTCATAGAGATGAGTGCGACCTGTGGCAACCAACACATCCTTTTGGCCCGAAGGTGTTTCAAGTCGAACGGCAAGCAAGTTTGCACCATGCCCCTGGACTCCCGGCTGGGGGTAGCTCGGTATTTGGGCTACAGGAATATTTAAGAGAGCGTTCCAATCTTTTACGGCATCCCTAAAGCCAGAACCGAGCACCATGAAAATCACGGGCTTGAAGTTTATACTGCTAAGTTGCGCGCTGACGAAACTAGCGGACTGCTTTGGTTTGTAGCTCCAAGTATGCGTCATGTAGTCCTCCGCCTGAGAGCACATCATAGCACTGGCTAAGGTGTCTGCCCACCACAAGTATCGCTAGTGCCTGATTGGCTTGAGAAGGATCATTTAGCGCTACAACCCCTTGGTTTATGGTGCGTCCTTTATCTGTGCCAGTAAACTCGAGAGGGTGAATTTTCTTGAGGTTATCGAGTAACTCGACAAAAGATGGGTGTTTGCCGGCCTGAGCGTCTTTTGCTGATACATGGATCCAAGTTGCACAGTGCTTAGCAGTGATTCGCGGCATAATGGCTAGAGCGATCCGTCCCATGGAATAGCGAGGGTTAATCTCAACCAGGGGCCGTAGTTTCAGTTCGTCGTTTTCTCGGTACACGAACGCGTCGACACCCATCGGCCCATAATAACCTAATTTATGGATTTCTCGTCCTGCTGAAAGAACAGTAGCCTGAAGCTGTGATTTCCAACCGCCGTCGCGATGCCAAAGTTCCAAAATTTCTGGCCCACAATCGTCAAGAAGTCGGCCGATGATATGGCCCTTATATTGTCCTCGGATATCCGTCCAAAACCTTGTGAAACCCACGAACGTGACAACGCCGTCAGAGCTGATGTCAACGTGTGCGCTTAAATCCAAAACTTTTTCGAGCCATGGGTCCACCAATACGTGGCCATTTTTGTCGATGGTGGACCTAATCCAGGTGTCCTGTCGCACGTCTATCGTTTCGTTTTTAATCCTGAGCATGCCCCGGCCTGATGCGCTAAAACTAGTCTTTAAGACGACCGTCGAGGAGGGAGAAAGGTGTGACACGGCCTTAATAGCGTCTATCGCCAACTCATAACTGTCACATTTTATAGTCGGTGGATGGTTTAGTTGGAGAATATTTCGAATGTCTGAGGCAACTGTTTTGCTGAAAACACTGGTTGCGGATGAGCTGTCTGATTGATCTTGCTCTTTTCGCTGGTGTAATAAGTGACCTTCCAGTGGCTTAAATAATTTGCGTACTTTTGGCGACCATCCCCAAGGTTCAAAGCTCCAGAATTTTCTCACTTTCAAGGCGCTCATTTGGGACTTGAGAACGAATTCTGGATTAGTAAATCCAGCGTCCTGCAGATTCCTTAGATGTTCAACACTCGGAAGTTGATCAACTAAGACCACGTCACTGGCGTGGCCAAGTAGACCCATCATGGAGGCGTAATCAGATTCTAGTTGCTGCATGGGTTTGGGTGCAGTCCAGTTGTTGGCTTTCGCCTCGATCTCCTGTTCACATCCAGGGTTAAATAAGAATAGGCGCGGGGGTCGGCCTTTTGACTGATTGTGAACCTCCAGCTCATCGATAAAGTCCAACGGCAACCCAGCACGCATGCGGCCATCCCGGTCAAAGCAAATACCTTTGGCTCGCGCTGGAGTTATCGGGAACGTTAAATGATTTTGCCATTCGCGAAAAAGGCTTTCACACTTGGGTCGCCAACGTTCAAACCAGACGACGCCATGTTTAACGTGACCGATCTCCTCGTCGCGGACCTGCTTCATGATGGCGGCAGAGACTAAATCACCTTCTTGCCTGAAAATATTTTCATAATGAAGTGCAAAATCAATGTTAGCTTGCTCAAACGTCATGGCCATGGCAGCAGAAAACTCTGCTGGGGATTTTAGGGCTTTGAGGCAATCCCAAAAAAACGAATTGAGCCTCGCCTCACCAAATTCAACTTCAAGCTGCTTCATGCGCTGAAGATAAAGACGCATGTGAGACTGTTCTTCAGTCATGGTTCTGACAAGACCACGTCGGAAGCCTTCCGGTGCGTCCGGCCATTTCAAAAGTGCTAGAGCCATAAGTTCGAGTGCTAGGAGCTCGTGGTTAGCAAAAAAGTGTAAAACAAGTCCGCGCGCTCGTTCTGATGCTAGGCTTGCTCGTGACGGAAAGGACAATTTCTCGGAAGTTTCTTTTGAGCTTTTACCGCGTGAAAGGTTGAGTCCAGCCGGCCTGCCCGGAAAGTCTGGAGTCTTGAAACAATCCTGTCGTAAAGCCTTAACGTCATCCGGCAATTCACCCGGGGACGCCAGCTTTAAGGCGAGTGAGTCCGAAAATAATATTTGCTCGGCAAATTGATTGATTGTGCCAGGTACTAGAGTCATGGTGGCTGAAAAATATTAATAAAACCGTTAAAATGCAAATGAAAACGTGCTATCTAAATACCCTCTCGTAACTAACTTGTGAGGACTTAGAGAGACTGTGATTCGAATAGAGGGTTTAAAAAAGACGTTTGGCGTTAAAACCGTCTTAGACGACGTCTCATTTCACTTTCCTGAGGGTGAGCGCATAGCTTTGGTGGGCGCTAATGGTGCCGGAAAAACCACGCTGCTTGATATTTTGACGGGCGAGCAGGATCTAGATGCCGGTCAACTGATTAAACCGTCGCGAATTAAGCTTGGTTATTTACCGCAAGAGCCTAACCCTGAGCCTGAGTCGTCAGTCCTTGAAGAGGCTCTTGCAGGTGGTCCAGGGTATATTCAAGACCTCGTCAGACGGCATCGCCTCGTCTCGGAGGCCATGGCAAGTGACTACTCGGAAGAAATACACCGAGCATGGGACGCAGTTGACGATGAGTTTCGTCAGCAAAATGGCTATGCCATTGACGGAATGGCTAGGTCGATTTTAAGTGGACTAGGATTTCGCGAGACTATGCTGGGTCAGCCCCCGAAAAGCCTTTCAGGTGGCTGGCGTATGCGGCTTGAACTCGCCAAGATTTTTCTAAATAAGCCTAATTTTTTAATCCTCGACGAACCTACGAATCATTTAGATTTACCGAGTTTAGTCTGGGTTG
Organism: Deltaproteobacteria bacterium; assembly: GCA_040381655.1. Lineage (GTDB taxonomy): Bacteria > Bdellovibrionota_B > Oligoflexia > Oligoflexales > RGVZ01 > CAMDKS01. Next base: position 3,259 of record JBEIGW010000101.1, on the reverse strand, counting down.
AAAATTGGCTTCAGAGTTTTGATGGAACCCTTTTATTTGTATCGCACGATCAGTCTCTTCTCAGAAGACTTCCTACGACCACCCTTCATTTAAACTCTGGTCGGCTGACTGGATATAAGGGCAATTTTGATCACTTTCTCGAAGAGCGTGAGAAGAGGCTCAATGAGGAAGCCGCAATGGCTGATAATTTGCGTCGTCGTCGTGAGCATCTTGAAAAATTCGTGGAGCGTTTTGGTGCAAAAGCTACCAAGGCGAGCCAAGCTCAATCAAAGCTTAAAATGATCGCTAGAATCCGTGATCTAGAATCAGGTGTAACGGGCGAAGCTGCTCTTGATTCCATGCATCTGTCAATACCAGTTGGTCCTGCCTCGGGTCGAACGGTTTTATCGATCGAAGACGGTGTTATTGGTTACGGCAAGCCTCTGTGTGAGGGGCTTAGTGTTTTGGTTGAGCGCGGTCAAAAAATTGCTGTGATCGGGGCCAATGGTATCGGTAAATCGACTCTTCTCAAAACGATCGCTCAGAAAATCAACCCTCTGGCTGGCGCGTTTAAGCTAGGACATAATGTAGCATTATCCTGGTTTGCCCAAGATCAGCTAGAAACTTTGGAATTAGATAAATCTGTTCTCGATAATGTCTTAGCTAGCTCGTCAGCAGTGACTAATCAGATCGCTCGCAGCATCTTAGGAGCTCTCCTTTTTAGCGGTGATGATGTTAATAAGCTTGTGAAAGTTTTGAGTGGTGGTGAGAAGGCTAGGGTGGGGCTTGCTCGGCTGCTTGCGAATCAAGCTAATTTTCTTATTCTCGACGAACCGACTAACCATCTTGATATTTCTAGCTGTGAAATTCTATCCCAAGCGATTCGAGACTACGAGGGCACGGTCATGTTCGTAAGTCACGATCGGGAGTTTATCGATGGTGTCTGTACCCATGTGTTTGCAATGCTTCCCGATGGGCGAGCGCGATTGTTTGAAGGCTCGCTAGAAGACTATCGTCGCCAAGCAAAACTGTCAGGATTTCCAGATGTCTTGGATCCAGTGACTGGTTCACAGCCAGCAGCTGCCGCAAGTAACAAGAACGCGACGTACGGGACAAGCAGCTCATCTCGTGATCTGAATGAATCGGATGTAGCGTCGTTAAGGCGTGATTTACAGAGACTTCAAAAGAAAATAGACCAGCTTGATCGTGATATTGAAAAAGCTACTCTTGAAATCCAGGGATTAGATCAGACGTTGGCTGAGTGCGGCGGTGATTTTCAAAAAGCAGGCGAAATTTCCTCGATTAAACAAGACGCCGAGTCGCGTTTGGCGGCATCTGAGCAGGAATGGCTTGAAATTTCTGAAACAGCCGAAAAAATTCGGACCACTCTTAAAGAGAATGGCAGAAGTGTTTAAGATCAAAAAAATTATTATTTTAAGTTTTTGCCCGTAGCTGCGCAGGCTGCCCCGTAGTTTCCAGAACATTAAACCAAAGTTCACCAGCAGGGTTTATGGTTTGGCGCCCAGTAATGGCGCTAAATGGGACGTGTGTCATCTTGCCATGCCAGTAGCCAACCAACATGCCGGTGCGGCCAGCCATGGCTGCGTGCACTGCATTTTGCGCAAGTCTGGCGCAAAAAAGCTGATCACCTGCGTTGCCGCAGCTAGTTCGGATGATATAACTAGGATCTATATACTTCAGGCTCATAGGTATGTCTTTTGATTTAAAGTGATCTTTGATCCGGTCGCGAAGTAGGACACCGATATCCCCTAGTTTTAAATTGCCGCTAGCGTCTTTTTCATTAAGGCCCGAACCTTTGAAGAATTTTTGACCCGCTCCCTCAGCAACGACAATCACCGCGTGCTTTCGATCAGTGAGACGGCGCTCGAGAGCTGCAAATAGTCCGCGCTCCCCTTCCAGATCAAAATCGACTTCGGGGACTAAGCAAAAGTTCACATCACCCGAGGCTAGCGTCGCGTTGGCTGCAATATAACCGGATTCGCGCCCCATCAATTTTACAAGGCCGATCCCGTTGGCGACACTCTCAGCCTCCACGTGTGCAGCTTTTACCGCCTCGACGGCAACGCTGACAGCGGTTTCAAATCCGAAGGAGCGCCTAACCCAGGGGATGTCATTATCGATGGTTTTAGGAATCCCAATAACGGCAACGCTGGTCCCGCGTCTACGAAGCTCGGCATTTATAGCTGCGGCGCCGCGCATAGTGCCATCCCCGCCGATGGCAAACAGCATATTTATATTTTTGTGAATAATCGTATCGACGATCTCAGCAGTGGGAGGTGTACCCCGTGATGTTCCAAGTATCGTTCCGCCTTGCGTGTGAATGTCTTCAACATCATCGGGACTCAGGCCGCTAAAGTGGTTTTTCGTGGAGGCGCTGAGGCCGTGATAGCCACCACGGATACCTTCAACGTATTGGCATCCGTAGCGGTGCCAAAGTTGAAGCACGAGGCTACGGATAACGCTATTGAGACCTGGACACAAACCGCCACATGTCACGATCGCCGCCCTGACTTTATTCGGTTCGAAATAAATCTTTTCCCTGGGGCCAGCGATTTCGAAGGCTTCTGGATCTTGATTGTTCTTCACCTGGTCCAAAAGAACTTTAAGATTAGGTTGCACGACCATCAATTCGTCATCAGCCGTGAACGCGCCAGAGTCGGCCAAATTAATCGGCGAATCCCAAAGGCATGGCCCCAGATTTTGTATGACCAGTCTCTTAGTGCTCGTCATGGGTCGCTAGCTCTCCGTTTTATTGCAAAATTCACCAATAAATCAGTAGTGTAGCACGGCTTGAGCCACTGTTGAAGGCGTGTGGACAACTCTGTTGCTTTGATGGTAAATAACGGCCAATAAGAGAGGTTTTTACCGTGTTAATGGATAGTTCTAATTTATCGACGTCGAGCACCGGCTTGCCTAGTTTTTTTGGCTTAAGTCGTGCTGAGCTTGAGCAAGACTGCCGCCACTTTGGCGTGTCAGGCGTCCATGCTACTGACTTATTTAGATCTGCTTACAAAGAATTCAACGCTAAGCCCTGGACTCGGTCTACTTTACCGAGGTCGTACTCAGAGGGTTTCGAAAGGCGTTTTAGCCATATTTTACCAAGTATCGCGACCCAACAAGTCAGTCAATACGACGGCAGTGTGAAGTTTGCCGTGCAATTGAAGGACAGGAGTCTAGTCGAGGCTGTGTTGATGCCGGAGTCTAAGCGACTCACGCTTTGCATAAGTTCCCAGGTTGGCTGCGCCCAGGGATGTGTATT